>JAJQDV010000039.1 GCA_021202015.1 Clostridiales bacterium
TGTCGTCAATAGACAGACAGATGGGCATGCTTGCATGACCAGATGGCTGGATATTAGACGACCTGACCGGTATGAGCAAGTAGGGCGATCAGCTCGGATTGCGAACGACCCAGGTCGCCCTCTCTTGCCGCTGTGCGGCAATTCACCTTGTACCGGCGGCGATTGCGGGATAAGTGAGATAGGAAATCTCTGATTTCCGTAATCGAACTTATGCAGAGCTGCACGAAGTGCGGAGCAATCGACTTTCATAGATGTTGGCGCGCTGCAACAGCAGCGCATGGAGGTTTGCGGGGCGAAGCAGGAGGTCAGATGTATTTGGCGTAGGCCGAAAACGCCGACGGGATCGGATAGTGCTCCCGCATTTCTTCGACCTCAATGAACAGCAGTTCCGCTTCCTCCCGGGTCAGGGAATCGACCTGCACCATGTAGCCGGTCATATGCCATTCCACATGGGAGAAGATGTGTCCGGCGTCCTCGAGTCTCCGGATGTGAAGCGGGTGGAGACGCATTTCCTGTACGGCCCGGATCGCCTCGTCCTGTGTCAGATGGCCTTTCCGGTTGGGGAATTCGTATAAACCTGCGAGCAGCCCCCTGTCCGGACGTTTGTGCAGGACGACCCGGTCGCCGTCGCGGATGATCAGGATGGTGAGGTTCTCATGTTTTCGCGCTTTCGCCTTTCCCTTTACGGGGAGAAGCGTCTGTATATCATGCTTTCGCGCCTCACAGAGATTTCTCCAGGGACACTCTCCGCACAGCGGTTCTCCGTTCGGCAGGCAGACCGTTGCGCCCAGTTCCATGAGGGCCTGGTTAAAAGTTCCGGACCGGCCGTCCGGTATGACCGCGGCCAGGCGGCGTTCCACATCGGTTTTGACCGGTTGTTTCGCGATATCGGAGTCGTCCGCACAGACGCGCATGATCACGCGGAGTACGTTCCCGTCCACCGCGGGCACGGGGATGCCGAAGGCAATAGAGGCGATGGCGCCGGCCGTATAGGAGCCGATCCCCTTCAGCGCCCGAAGCCTGTCATAATCGGCCGGGAGCTGTCCGCCGCAATCGGCCAGGACGGTTTTTGCCGCCTCCTGCATATTCCGGACGCGGTTGTAGTACCCCAGTCCTTCCCAGAGCTTTAAGAGACGGTCTTCACTGCACTCCGCCAGATCGCGGATTGCGGGAAGCTCGCGCATAAAGCGTTCAAAGTAGGGTTTTACGGTCTCCACGCGGGTCTGCTGCAGCATGATCTCGGATACCCAGACCCGGTAGGGTGTAATATCCTCCCGCCAGGGAAGTGCCCGGGCGTTGGTTTCATACCATTGTAGCAGCGGTTCCGGCAGGAGCCGGA
Organism: Clostridiales bacterium; assembly: GCA_021202015.1. GTDB lineage: Bacteria > Bacillota > Clostridia > Lachnospirales > Lachnospiraceae > Eubacterium_I. The sequence continues at coordinate 1,340 of JAJQDV010000039.1, forward strand.
AATCAAAGTGATCCATCATGAGTTTTTCTCCGTTTACGCAAAAGTTTCTGTGGCGTCAGTATAGCACAGGGACGGCGTTTAAGTCAAAAGCGGAAAAAGAAAGACCTTTTTTATATTTTCCGTTTATTTTTTAACAATTCTGTTGTATAATGAACGTGTTTTACAGCAACGAACACAGATATTTCAGATCAGGAGGTTCAATATGAATAATTTATTACTGGATGTGGAGGGACCCGTTGCCGTCCTTACGATCAACCGGCCGAAGGCGCTGAACGCGCTGAACAGCGAGACACTGACGGAGCTGAATCAGGTTCTGGGCGACATTGAGGCGAACGATGAGATCCGTGTAGTGATTCTGACCGGAGCCGGGGAGAAGGCTTTCGTCGCGGGGGCGGATATCTCCGAGATGGTGAATTTCAGCGGGGCGGAGGGACGCGCGTTTGGTATGCGCGCTTCAGATCCGTTCTTTAAGCTGCAGAATATGCGCCAGGTGACGATCGCCGCGGTGAACGGTTTTGCGCTGGGCGGCGGCTGTGAGATCAGCATGGCATGTGATATCCGCATCGCGTCCGACAATGCGCTGTTCGGGCAGCCGGAGACAGGGCTCGGCATCATCCCGGGGTTCGGCGGTACGCAGAGGCTGGCCCGTCTCGTCGGCATGGGCCGCGCGAAGGAGATGATCTTTGCCTGCACGAATATCGACGCGCAGGAGGCGTATCGCATCGGCCTGGTGAATAAGGTCGTTCCGCAGGAGGAGCTGATGGCGACGGCGAAGAAGCTGGCCGGGAAGATCGCCCGCAATGCCGGCTACGCGGTATCCCTGGCGAAGGCTGCGATCAACAACGGCTATGATATGGATATCAGAAACGCCGTGGAGTACGAGGCGAACCTGTTCGGCCTGACCTGCTCTACGCACGATAAGACGGAGGGCATGACCGCCTTCCTGGAGAAGCGCAAGGAGAAGAATTTCACGGACTTCTGATTTTGTATTATTTGCAGGAAACGACATTAAGTCATTTATGTTTTGTTCATGGAGAATGGCTTCAGGGATGAGAGTTGTTCTTATCTTTGAGGCCTTTTTCTGAGAACATTTATTTGTGCAGCTTCAGATGCGCGGTTTTATTTAGAAATAGAAATAATGTGTTTTCAGGTTTCCCGGCATCTGATTCTAAGAAAGAAATTTCCGGGAGTCTGTTTTCCGAAGGGAGGATTTATCATATTATGGGAAATAAAATCATAGGATTTATCGGAGGGGGCAATATGGCGTCCGCCATTATCGGAGGACTGATCTCTTCCGGGGCCGCGGATTGCGATCATATCATGGCGTCAGATAAAAGCGAGGCATCCGTACAGAGGCTGAAGGATACCTTTGGGATCCGCGCATTCACGGAGAACCCGGAGGTCAGCTCACGGGCGGATATCCTGTTTCTGGCGATCAAACCGAATATATTTGACGCCGTGCTGCCGGAGATCCGGGATACGCTGAAAGAGAACGCGGTCGTCGTATCCATCGCGGCGGGACAGACGATCGACAAGATCACAAAGGGTTTCGGCAGGCCGGTCCGGCTGATCCGAACGATGCCGAATACACCGGCTCTGGTCGGGGCTTCCATGAGCGCTCTGTGTCGGAATGAGCTTGTGTCGGATGAAGAACTGGCCGAGGTGCAGGCTCTGTTCAACACATTCGGGGAATCTGAGGTGATTTCGGAAAAGCTGATGGATGTTGTGGTGGGCGTGAGCGGTTCTTCCCCCGCCTATGTCTATCTGTTTATCGAGGCGATGGCGGATGCGGCGGTTGCGGACGGGATGCCTCGGGCGCAGGCCTATAAATTCGCGGCGCAGTCCGTACTCGGTTCCGCGAAAATGGTGCTCGATACCGGGAAACACCCCGGAGAACTGAAGGATATGGTGTGTTCACCGGGCGGGACGACCATCGAGGCGGTCGCCGTTCTGGAAAAGGCGGGACTGCGCAGCGCGGTGATCGAGGGACAGCGTGCCTGCGTGAGGAAATCCATTGAGATGAGCCGGTAAAAGAATTCACCTTTTTGTTGGAACCCAAAGAATGAGTCCTTTTTTGTTAAATAAATATCAGGATTTTACAGAAATTTAAGAAGAAATACATAAGAAATATATATTTTTATGGTATTCTTTTTTACAGTTTTAAGGTGAAGGAGGTATTTACGATGGCAGAAAATTTAAAGTCCGGAGATGTGCTGGAGCTGGGCGATCGGATCATTCGGATCCGCTATTCGATGGATGCGGAACATCTGAATCGGGTTTTTACGGTGATATCCATGACGGACTATATGATTCTGGCGAAACTCGGCCGCACCATGGGATTTAACAAACCGGAGACCCGGGTGTACCTGAGCGAGATCAGCAAAGAGATGGACCGGCCGATCAATAAGGTGTCCCAGATGGTACAGAATCTGCAGGATAAGGGATATGTCTACTGGGAGCATGATCAGGAGCAGCGGAAAGGCACGTATATCTATATTTCCGAGACCGGCCGGGAGGCCATGATCCGGCAGCAGGAGATCCTGCACCGGTATTTTGAGAATATCGTAAACCGTCTCGGCGAGGATAATGTCGCGAAGGTTCTCGATATGATGTTCCGGCTTGAGACCGTCATGGAGGAGGAGGCGGAGAGGCTTTCAGAGGAGACGACTGTGACGGCAGTTGATGAATAAGCTCTCAGAACTCTCAGAAAAGACCCTGAGGGCAGTCAATGAATAAGCTCTCAGAAGAAGAGGAGGACCCTGACGGCGGTCGGGGAATAAGCGCTGCAGGCTCAGGTCGGACGGCTCCTGGCCGCGCTCATTTCATTCAGGACGGTCTGCTTCATTTTATACAGCTTATCTGACAGATCTACATACACTTTCGCGGGGTTTACAAATCGCATATTTTCATCCCACAGAGTTGCCTTTTCCGCGGTGCAGTATTTTCGGATTTCCTGAACCGCGGGTGAGGTATAGACACATTTTCCGTCTTCAAAAACCGGCACAAGCAGCTTTCTCATGGTATAAGTGCCGCCGTTGATCCGTGTGCGCTTCCATGTCTCATTCGGATCAAACAGAACCATATCACGGGATTCATCGAAGGATTCTTCCTCCAGGCAGATCAGGTCTGCCCGTATTTTTCCGGTTTTTTTATCATAGATACGATAGATCTCCTTGTTTCCGGGGTTGGTGACCTTCTCTGAGTTCTCGGAGAGCTTGATCTTCGGGGCAAAGTGTCCGTCCGCGTTCCGGATGGCGGCCAGCTTATAAACGCCGCCGAAAGCCGGACAGTCCCTGGAGGTGATCAGGCTGGTGCCGACGCCCCAGGAGGTGATCCTGGCGCCCTGGATTTTCAGGCTCTCGATCAGGTACTCGTCCAGATCGTTGGAGGCGGAAATCACGGCGTCCGGAAAGCCGGCGTCATCCAGCATCCTTCGGGCTTTCTTTGAGAGATAGGCGAGGTCTCCGCTGTCCATGCGGATGCCGTAGCTTTTCATTTCCGTGCCGGACGCCCGCATTTCGGTAAAAACGCGGATGGCGTTCGGAAGACCGGATTTTAAGGTGTCATAGGTGTCGACGAGCAGGGTGCAGGCGTCGGGATACAGTTCCGCGTAGGTCTTAAAGGCAGTGTATTCATCCGGAAAGCTCATGATCCAGCTGTGCGCGTGCGTCCCCATGACCGGGATGTTGAACGTCTGTCCGGCGAGGACGTTCGAGGTGCCTTTGCAGCCGCCAATCACGGCCGCGCGCGCGCCGAAGACGCCGGAATCGGGTCCCTGTGCCCGCCGGAGGCCGAATTCCATCACGGTGTCGCCCTTCGCCGCGTAGCAGACCCGGGCCGCCTTGGTCGCGATCAGGCTCTGGTGATTTATGATGTTTAATATGGCCGTCTCGACCAGCTGTGCCTCCATGATGGGGGCGACGACCTTCAGCAGAGGCTCTCTGGGGAAAACGACCGTGCCTTCCGGGATGGCGTATATACTGCCGGAAAAACGGAAGGTGCTCAGGTATTTCAGAAAATCATCGTCAAACAGGTGCAGGCTCTCCAGATAACGGATGTCGTCCGCGGTGAAGTGCAGGCCGTTGATGTATTCGACGACCTGTTCGAGGCCGCAGGCGATGGCATAGCCGCCGCCGGAGGGATTTACGCGGTAGAAGGCATCGAAGACGACGACGTCATGGTTGCCGGTTTTAAAATATCCCTGCATCATGGTGATCTCATATAAGTCTGTCAATAGTGTCAGATTCCCTGCGCTCATGTTCGTTGTGGCCGGTTTCGCCGGCTGTCTCCTGCTTTTATTTTCATATAGGAAAGTTCTCCGAACTTCCTATATAAAATAAAAAATCGCTCCGCTGTGGATGCACATGCCGCGCAAAGGAAGATGTCTGCTTACACAGACGCGCGGCAGCGCAGGAATCCCGCGAAGCGGGATTCTATTTCACGAACATTATACTCCTGATTTTAAAATGCGTAAAGCGTCTTTCGGCTAAAACAGTTTATCGCATGATATTTATTTAAAATTCGCACGATTTCATTGACATTGAAACACGATTTTGATATGATGATAAAAAGAAAGAGGGTGGAAATTTTATGACGATTACAGCTACCGAATTTAAACTCAATCTGGGGAAATATCTCGTTCTTGCCGAGACAGAGGATATCTTCATTTCCAGAAACGGAAAAGTAAACGTCAAGCTTGTAAATAACAATCAGGATCGGGTAGAGGCCATGAAATCTTTGTTTGGCTGCATTCCGGCGGATATTACTCCGGAAGAAGCCAGGGAAGAGAGGATTGATAAAATATGAATATACTTGTTGATACCTGTGTTATTATTGACGCACTTCAGAAAAGAGAACCTTTTTCGGACGATGCGGAATCCATATGTCTTGCCGTGGCCAAAGGAGAAGTGAATGGTTTTGTTCCCGCGAAATCCGTGGCGGATATTTACTATATCATGCATCGAAGTCTGCACAACGATAACCAGACGAGGATTCTGCTGAAAAGACTGTTTCTCTCCTTTGGTATTCTGGATACGACAGCTGCGGACTGCCGCAATGCCATTACATCTCCGATCATGGATTTTGAGGATGCGATTCTTGCAGAAACAGCTTGCAGAAATGGTGTTGATTATATTGTTACCAGAAATATTCGCGATTTTTCCAGAGCAAAGGTTCCGGTCATAACGCCGCATGAGTTCCTTCAAAATAAGGGATGACCGGAATAATTAAAAAGAACAGGTTGACTTTTTGGGGGGCACCCTTTATAATTTTGGTGTTTTAGTAAAGACAAAAGGCAATGACGAAGACAGTAAGCTGGCAGAGAATCTTCACAGCGAGCCGGGATGGTGTGAGCCGGTATCAGTATCTCCGGCTGAAGATCCCTTCCGAGCTGCAGCTTCCAAATGCCGGAGGCGGATGCTTCCGGATTCGCCGCGCAGGTGAATCGGAACCCGAAGCCGGGTGACTCCGGATTCTTCCGCGTGCGGGCAGAGTAGAGGCTGACGGGTGTTCCTCCGTTACGGGAAAGGGTATCCGGCGACGGCAAAGGAGCCGCGTACTTCGAACAGGTGGTATAGTGAAAGCGTACGCTCTCATCCTTTTCGGATGAGGGGTTTTTCTTTTTTAAAGGAAATTAAGAAATCCGCATAGCTTTCATGCGCGGTTCTATCAGAAAATAACAAGGAGGATTTTATGTACGAAAAGGTTTCGACCGATTTGAATTTTGTGGAACGTGAGAAGAAGACGGAGCAGTTCTGGCGTGAAAATGATATTTTCCGAAAGAGCATGGAAAACCGGAAGGACTGTGAGACCTATACGTTCTACGACGGACCGCCGACCGCAAACGGCAAGCCGCATATCGGCCATGTGCTGACGCGCGTGATCAAGGATATGATCCCCCGTTACCAGACGATGAAGGGGAAGATGGTTCCGCGCAAGGCCGGCTGGGACACCCACGGCCTGCCGGTGGAACTGGAGGTGGAGCGCAAGCTCGGCCTTGACGGCAAGGAGCAGATCGAGGAGTACGGCATGGAGCCGTTTATCCGGGAGTGTAAGGAATCCGTATGGAAGTATAAGGGCATGTGGGAGGATTTTTCCAATACCGTCGGATTCTGGGCGGATATGGACAACCCGTATGTCACCTATGATGATGATTTTATAGAGTCCGAATGGTGGGCCTTAAATCAGATCTGGAAGAAGGGTCTTCTTTATAAAGGATTTAAGATCGTGCCCTACTGCCCGCGCTGCGGCACCCCGCTGTCCACGGCGGAGGTTTCCCAGGGATATAAGACGGTGAAGGAACGCTCTGCCATCGTGCGGTTTAAGGTTGTGGGCGAGGACGCGTATTTTCTGGCATGGACGACGACGCCGTGGACGCTGCCGAGCAACCTGGCGCTCTGCGTGAACCCGGACGACACCTATGTAAAGGTGAAGGCGGGAGACGGCTATACCTATTATATGGCGGAGGCGCTGCTGGATACGGTGCTCGGCAGGTTTGCCGCGGGAGACGCAGACCGGAGCGGGAATACAGAATCGGCCGCAGATGAAGATACGGCTGCAGAAGCCGCGAATAAGGATACGTCTGCGGGAGACGCGGCGCAGAGCCGGGATATTGCGGAGAAGGGATATGAGATCCTGGATACCTTTCAGGGATCCGACCTGGAGTACAGAGAGTATGAGCCGCTGTTCGCCTGTGCGGAGGAGGCGGCGGACAGACAGGGCAAAAAGGCGTTTTTTGTCACCTGTGATTCCTATGTCACCATGTCGGACGGTACCGGTATCGTCCACATCGCGCCGGCGTTCGGTGAGGACGACGCGAAGGTGGGACGAAAGTACGACCTTCCGTTTGTGCAGTTTGTCACCGGAAAGGGAACGATGACGGAGGAAACGCCGTATGCCGGCGTTTTTGTAAAAAAGGCCGATCCCATGATCATCAGAGATCTGGACGCGGAGGGGAAGCTTTTTGACGCGCCGAAGTTCGAGCATGAGTATCCGCACTGCTGGCGGTGCGATACCCCTCTGATCTACTATGCGCGCGAATCCTGGTATATCAGGGAAACCGCGGTGCGGGACGATCTGATCCGCAACAACAACACCGTGAACTGGATCCCGGAATCCATCGGGAAGGGCCGTTTCGGCAACTGGCTGGAGAATATTCAGGACTGGGCGATCTCCCGGAACCGCTACTGGGGGACGCCGCTGAATATCTGGGAGTGTGCGTGCGGGCATCAGGAGTCGATCGGCAGCCGCGCGGAGCTGGCGGAGAAGAGCGGCGATCCGGAGGCGGCGAACGTGGAGCTGCATCGCCCGTACATCGATGCGGTGACCATCCCCTGCCCGTGCTGCGGGAAACCGATGCATCGCGTACCGGAGGTGATCGACTGCTGGTTTGATTCCGGAGCCATGCCTTTCGCGCAGCACCATTATCCGTTTGAAAATAAAGAGGTGTTTGAAAAACAGTTTCCTGCGCAGTTTATCTCGGAGGCGGTGGACCAGACGAGAGGCTGGTTCCATTCCCTGATGGCGGAGTCCACGCTGCTTTTCAATAAAGCGCCCTATGAGAATGTCATTGTCCTGGGCCATGTGCAGGATGAAAACGGGCAGAAGATGAGCAAATCAAAGGGTAATGCGGTGGATCCCTTTGAGGCGCTTGAAACCTATGGGGCGGACGCGATCCGCTGGTATTTCTATATTAACTCCGCGCCCTGGCTGCCGAACCGCTTCCACGGGAAGGCCGTGCAGGAAGGACAGCGGAAGTTCATGGGCACGCTGTGGAATACGTATGCGTTCTTTGTGCTTTACGCGAATATTGATGAATTTGACGCTACAAAATATTCGCTGGATTACGGGGAATTATCCGTTATGGACAAGTGGCTGCTGTCCAGACTGCATTCCACGGTAAAGGCGGTGGACGACCATCTCGGAAACTACCGCATTCCGGAGGCCGCGCGCGAGCTGCAGGCTTTTGTGGACGACATGAGCAACTGGTACGTGCGGCGCGGCAGGGAACGCTACTGGGCAAAGGGGATGGAGCAGGATAAGATCAACGCTTATATGACTCTTTACGCCGCACTGGTAACGATCAGCAAGGCGGCGGCGCCCATGGTGCCGTTTATGACGGAGGAGATTTACCGGAATCTGGTGTGCAGCATCGATGCGGCGGCGCCGGAAAGCATTCATCTCTGTGATTTCCCGACCGTAAATGAGGCATGGATCGATCCGGAGCTGGAAAAAAATATGGATGAGGTGTTGAAAATCGTTGTGTTGGGACGCGCGGCGCGAAACACTTCCAATATGAAAAACCGGCAGCCCGTCGGGGAGATGCTGGTGCAGGCATCCGCGGAGCTTCCGGACTATTTCACCGGTATTATCGCGGACGAACTGAATGTGAAAAAAGTGACCTTCCGGGCCGATGTCAGCGAGTATACGAGCTATGAGTTCAAGCCGCAGCTGCGCACGGTCGGCCCCAAATACGGAAAGCAGCTGGGTCAGATTAAGGCTGCGCTGGCGTCCATAGACGGGCAGGCCGCTTATGCGGAACTGAAACAAAATGGCTCGATTGTCTTGACAGATGTCGGCGGGGATATTATTCTGACAGAGGATGACCTTCTGATTTCGGTTGCGCAGACGGAGGGATTTGCCATTGAGAGCGGCAGTGACGTCACGGTTGTGCTTGACACGCGTCTGACCCCGGAACTGATTGAGGAGGGGCTGGTCCGCGAGATCGTCAGCAAGGTGCAGACGATGCGCAAAGAGGCCGGTTTTGAGGTTATGGACCGGATTACGCTCACGTATCAGGCTGATTCTCAGATCAGTGATGTGTTTGCGGCGAACCGGGAGGAGGTTGCCGGGGATGTCCTGGCGACGGACATCCGTTCGGGAGAACCGGCCGGTTATGTGAAGGAATGGAATATCAACGGACACAGGGTTACGTTAGGAGTGGAGAAAAATGACGAACATTTTATTTGACAAGGAAAAGTTTAAGGCAGAAGTGAAGGATAACATCCGGATGCAGTACCGGAAGAAATTATCCGAAGCGACGGAGCAGGAGATCTTTCAGGGTGTTTCCTACACGGTGAAGGATGTGCTCATTGACCAGTGGATGGCGACGCAGCAGGCGTTTGACCGGCAGGATCCGAAGATGGTTTACTATATGTCGATGGAGTTTCTGATGGGCCGCGCACTGGGCAACAACCTCATTAATCTGACCGCGTATAAGCAGGTCAGGGAGGCGCTGGAGGAGCTCGGGCTGAATCTGGACGCCATTGAGGATCAGGAACCGGATCCCGCGCTGGGCAACGGCGGCCTCGGCCGTCTGGCAGCCTGCTTCATGGAGTCTCTGGCGACGCTGGGCTATCCGGCGTACGGCTGCGGCATCCGTTACCGTTACGGTATGTTTAAGCAGAAGATAGAGGACGGATATCAGATCGAAAAGCCGGATAACTGGTTGAAGAACGGGTATCCTTTTGAGATTCGCCGGCCGGAGCATACATTTACGGTGAAGTTCGGCGGGTATGTCCGCTCCGAAGCGCTGCCGAACGGAAAAACCAGATATACGCAGGAGAACTATCAGGCGGTCCGTGCGGTTCCTTACGATATGCCTGTGGCCGGATATAAGAATAATGTGGTCAATACCCTGATGATCTGGGATGCGGAGCCGACGGACGAGTTCCTGCTGGATTCCTTTGACAAGGGCGATTATCACAAGGCGGTGGAACAGCAGAACCTGGCGCGCAATCTCGTGGAGGTTCTCTATCCGAATGACAATCACATCCAGGGCAAGGAGCTGAGATTAAAGCAGCAGTATTTCTTTGTCTCAGCCTCCGTGCAGCGCGCGGTCGCCCGTTACAAGAAATGCCATCCGGACATCAAGAAGCTGCATGAGAAGGTGGTCATTCAGATGAATGATACCCATCCCACTGTGGCCGTGGCTGAGCTGATGCGGATTCTCATGGACGAGGAGGGCCTTGGCTGGGATGAGGCATGGGAGGTGACCACGAAGACCTGCGCTTACACGAACCATACGATCATGGCGGAGGCTCTGGAGAAGTGGCCGATCGAGATCTTTTCCCGTCTGCTGCCCCGTATCTATCAGATCGTGGAGGAGATCAACCGCAGGTTCCTTCTTCGGATTGAGGCGGTGTTTCCGAACGACCAGGCGCGGAAGGACCGTATGGCCATCGTTCACAACGGACAGGTGCATATGGCGCATCTCGCTATCGCGGCGGGCTTTTCGGTCAACGGTGTGGCGAGGCTGCACACGGAGATTCTTAAGAAGCGCGAGCTGAAGGATTTCTATGAGCTGTTCCCGGAGAAGTTCAATAATAAAACGAACGGCATTACGCAGCGCCGGTTCCTCTATCACGGGAATCCGTTGCTGGCGGACTGGGTGACGGATAAGATCGGCGACGGATGGGTGACGGATCTGAGCCAGATGAAGAAGCTGAACGTTTATCTGGACGACGCGAAGGCGCAGCAGGAGTTTATGAACATCAAATACAAGAACAAGCTCCGCCTGGCCAAATATATCGAGGCGCACAACGGTATTGAGGTTGACCCGCATTCCATCTTTGACGTGCAGGTCAAACGGCTTCATGAGTACAAGCGCCAGCTCATGAACATCCTCCATGTGATGTATCTGTATAATAAGATCAAGGAGCATCCGGAGATGCCGTTTTATCCGAGGACATTTATCTTCGGTGCGAAGGCGGCGGCCGGTTATGAGATCGCGAAGCTGACGATCAAGCTGATCAATTCCGTGGCCGACGTGATCAATAACGACAGGAGCATCAACGGCAAAATCCGGGTCGTCTTTATCGAGGATTACAAGGTGTCCAACGCGGAGTGGATTTTTGCGGCGGCGGACGTCTCCGAACAGATCTCTACGGCCAGCAAGGAGGCTTCCGGCACGGGCAATATGAAGTTTATGTTAAACGGCGCGGTGACGATCGGGACGATGGATGGCGCGAACGTGGAGATGGCGGAGGAACTCGGAGAGGACAATATCTTCATCTTCGGCATGAGCTCCGACGAGGTGATCGAGCATGAGAAGAACCGGGATTACCGCTCCATGGACGTATTCAACAATGACCAGGACATCCGTCAGGTGCTGATGCAGCTGATCAACGGTTTTTATTCCCCGAATCACACGGAACTGTTCCGGAAGCTGTATAATTCCCTGCTCAACACGGAGAATACGCAGTACGCGGATCCTTACTTCTGCCTGAAGGATTTCCGTTCATACGCGGAGGCACAGGAGCGCGTGGAGCAGGCGTACCGCGATGCGGGACGCTGGGCGAAGATGGCGATGACGCAGGTGGCCTGCGTGGGCAAGTTCTCATCAGACCGCACGATTCAGGAATATGTCGATGATATCTGGCATCTGGATAAGATTACGGTTGAGGTGTCGGAAGACTGAATGTAAGATGCGGACGCGTTCTGAAAGGAACGCGTAGAGATGGATACGAAAGAGATCAATCAAAGTTTTCGATCATTTCTGTGTATGTGCCGGCGTAAAGTCCGTATAGAACAGCCACACCGCGAAGATCGTGAGCGCAACGCCGAGCCCGACGGCAGCGGTATAGTTGAATGCGGTGGTCATCTCGATCAGATCGGAGTAAAGGACGCCGATGACATTGTACAGGATGTGGACGGGGATGGAGTATTTGATCCCTCTTCCTCTGTGACAGAGGAAGCCGAGGAACAGACCCATCACAAAAGCGTAGATACCCTGGATAAAGTTCCCGTGTACCAGTCCGAAGAGCAGTGTCTGCCAGACGTTGGCGACCCAGAACGGAAGCGCGCAGCGGGCAAAGCGAAAGACCAGCCCGCGGAAGATCAGCTCCTCCGTGACCGGCGCCAGAATGACGGAATACACGAGCAGAAGCGGCGTCAGATCGTTATATCCGGCGCTTTCCATCAGGGCATTGTATGTCGTCAGCCAGTCGGGACGCAGGACGGCGGTGCAGTTTACCACCAGAAGCGTCACGTACTGCAGGCCGATCGCCAGAAACAGGATGGACATGACGGTATGAAAGGAGAACCCGGTCGGACGGTTCGCGCGTTTTTTATGTCGAAACGGACGGACGAATGTGCGGCGGTACCACAGGCCGAAAATCAGAACGGCCAGCAGTCCGTATATAAAATTCGCCGTCTGGCTGAAACCGGTGTCTGCGGCGGAACCGGTCAGCAGATCCGGGATGCTGCCGAGCGCGGAGCCGACGTTCCCGGCAGTCAGGAACGCGTACAGGATTCCCACGGGGATGACGACCGCAGCCTGAAGGATGAGCATCAGCAGGCAGGGCAGGATGCTTTTAAAAAAACTGACAATTCTATTCATGATGCACCTCCGTGGATCTGAAATCGTAACTGTTCAGTACCCTCACAGTTACGAGGAAAAGTCCATTTAAAATCGCTGAGCGATGGGACTTTTCCTTGTGTAATTTACGTCATCATACGTACTTCGCAGCAAGTGCGAAGTACTATCCTGAATCGTTACCTGAAATCTGCTTTTCCGGGTGATGCCCGTGACGCGGTCTGTACGCCTCATGACGGACATTGCATTCTATTTTAATGAACAGAGATGTATTTGTCTACTGATTTTTAAAAATATTAAGAATCACGCGGATTTAAACCGGAAAACATCATACCTGTGTGATTGAGGAATTACAGCGATGGCATTTGCGCACTTACATGTCCACACGGAATACAGCCTTCTGGACGGTTCCAATAAGATAACCGAATATGTAGACCGGGTAAAGGAACTCGGAATGACCGCAGCGGCGATCACGGACCACGGCGTGATGTATGGCGTGATTGATTTTTACCGTGCGGCAAAGAAGGCGGGCATCCGTCCGATCCTCGGCTGCGAGGTCTATGTGGCGCCCGGGTCGCGTTTCGACCGGGAACCGGGGCGGGGCGACGAGCGCTATTATCATCTCGTTCTTCTGGCAGAGAACGACACCGGCTACGCGAACCTGATGAAGCTGGTTTCCATCGGCTTTGTTGACGGTTACTACTACAAACCGCGTGTGGATATGGAAGTCCTGCAGCAGTATCATGAGGGGCTCATCGCGCTCTCGGCCTGCCTGGCCGGGGAGGTGCAGCGCTATCTGGTCCGCGGCATGTATGAGGACGCGAAACAGGCCGCGGAGCGTTACGAGGAGTGTTTCGGGAAGGGGAATTTTTTCCTGGAGATGCAGAACCACGGTATTGCGGAGCAGGAGCTGGTCAATCAGCAGCTCATGCGCATGCATGAGGAGACCGGGATCGATCTGGTGGCGACAAATGACGTTCACTACACTTATGCGGAGGACGTGGAGCCGCACGATATCCTGCTGTGTCTGCAGACCGGTAAAAAATTAAGCGACGAGGACCGTCTTCGTTACGAGGGCGGCCAGTATTACGTGAAGTCCGAGCAGGAGATGCGGGAGCTGTTTTCCTATGCCCCGGAGGCGCTGGACAATACACAGAAGATCGCGGACCGCTGCGAGGTGCAGATCGAGTTCGGCGTGACGAAGCTGCCGCGGTTTGATGTGCCGGAGGGCTATACTTCATGGGAATATTTAAACAAACTGTGCCGGGAAGGCCTTGAAAGGCGGTATCCGCCCGAGCGCCTTCCGGAGCTCACAGAAAAGCTGGAGTATGAGCTTGGCGTTATTCAGAACATGGGCTATGTGGACTATTTCCTGATCGTCTGGGATTTTATCCGCTACGCCAGGGAGAACGGGATTGCGGTCGGTCCGGGCCGGGGCAGCGCGGCGGGCAGCCTGGTGGCCTACACGTTGGATATCACGCAGCTCGACCCGATCCGTTATAATCTCCTGTTTGAGCGCTTTCTGAACCCGGAGCGCGTCTCCATGCCCGATATCGATGTGGATTTCTGCTACGAGAGACGGCAGGAGGTCATTGATTATGTGGTCCGGAAGTATGGGGAGGACCGGGTCGCGCAGATCGTTACGTTCGGTACGCTCGCAGCGCGGGGCGTGATCCGCGACGTGGGGCGCGTGATGGATCTGCCCTATGCCGTCTGCGACAATATCGCGAAGATGGTTCCGAACGAGCTGGGGATCACGATTGACAGGGCGCTGAAAATGAATCCGGAGTTGCGGAGCCTGTATGATTCGGATCCGGAGGTGACGAAGCTCATCGATATGGCGAAACGGCTGGAGGGCCTGCCCCGCCATACGTCGGTGCACGCGGCGGGTGTCGTCATCAGCCAGAAGGCGGTAGATGAGTATGTTCCGCTCTCCAGAGGTTCGGACGGCGTGATCACGACGCAGTTTACGATGACGACGCTGGAGGAGCTCGGCCTTCTGAAGATGGATTTTCTGGGACTTCGGACGCTGACCGTGATCCGGGATGCCGTGGCTAATATAAAGATGACCCGCGGCATTGAACCGGATATGGACCGGATCGATTATAACGACGCGGCGGTTCTCGGCTCCTTAAGCACGGGGAAATGCGACGGCGTTTTTCAGCTGGAGAGCGCGGGTATGAAAAACTTTATGAAGGAGCTGAAGCCGGAGAGCCTGGAGGATATGATCGCCGGCATTTCTCTTTACCGTCCGGGACCGATGGATTTCATTCCCGCTTATATCCGCGGAAAAAATCATCCGGACGAGATCGTTTACGACTGTCCGCAGCTGGAACCGATCCTTGCGCCTACCTACGGCTGTATCGTTTATCAGGAGCAGGTGATGCAGATCGTCCGCGACCTGGCGGGATATACGCTGGGACGGAGCGATCTGGTACGACGCGCCATGTCCAAGAAAAAGGGCGATGTGATGGCGCGGGAGCGCAAAAACTTCGTGTACGGAAACGAGGAAGAGGGCGTGCCCGGATGCGCGGCGAACGGGATACCGGAACAGGTCGCGAATAAAATTTTTGATGAGATGACGGATTTCGCGAAGTATGCGTTCAACAAATCCCACGCCGCGGCTTACGCGGTGGTCTCTTATCAGACGGCGTTTCTGAAATATTATTATCCGGTAGAATTTATGGCTGCGCTGATGACCTCCGTTCTGGACAAATCGATGAAGGTGGCCGAGTATATTCAGGTCTGCCGGCAGATGGACATTTCCGTCCTGCCGCCGGATATCAACGAGGGCCTGAGCGGCTTTTCCGTATCCGGCACATCGATCCGTTACGGGCTTTCCGCGATCAAAAGCGTGGGGCGTCCGATGATCGAGGCCGTGATCGGGGAGCGTGATGAGAACGGCCGTTTTCGCTCACTGGAGGATTTTATCGAGCGCATGACCGGCAGGGAGATCAGCCGCCGGGCGGTTGAGAACTTTATCAAGGCGGGCGCCTTTGACGGTCTGGGCGGCAGCCGCCGACAGCTGATAATGGTATACGGATCCATGATGGATTCGACCGCACAGAAGCGGAAACATTCGATGGCGGGACAGATGACACTGTTTGATCTCGTCCCGGAGGAGGAAAAAAAGCGGTATGAGATTCGCCTTCCCGATGTGGATGAATATCCTAAGGAGGAGCTTCTTGCCATGGAGAAGGAAGTGCTCGGCATTTATGTCAGCGGGCATCCGCTGGAGGAATACGAGGAAAAATGGCGGAAAAACATTACCCATGTGACGAGTGATTTTGTGCTGGATGAGGAGACCGGGGAGGTTCCTGCCGCGGATGGCGGCCGGACGATGATCGGCGGCATGATCACGGCGAAGACGGTGAAATATACAAAGAAGAATCAGGCTATGGCGTTTCTGACGATCGAGGATCTGTACGGCACGGTGGAGGTCATCGTGTTTCCCCGGGATTATGAGAGATACGGCCGATTGATAGAGCAGGACGCGAAGGTGTTTGTATCGGGGCGGATTACCGTGGAGGATGACAAAAACGGCAGGGTGATCTGTGAAAAGATATATTCCTTTGACGACGCGAAACGGGAACTGTGGATCCGGTTTGACTCCATGGAAGAATACCGGGAGCGGGAGGGGGAGGTTCTTGAACTCCTGCGGGAATCGGACGGGACCGATTCGGTTGCGTTTTATCTGGGAAAAGAACGCGCTGTGAAACATCTGGGCGCCAACATGAGCGTTTCGGCGGACGAGGCGCTGATTTCCGGCCTGAATGTAAAGCTTGGGGATGGGAGAGTTAAAGTTTTGGAAAAAGCCATTGAAAAAAGCAATAGAAAGTATTAAAATAATTTCGTAGTGCGTAAGTACGGATAAGTGAGATAGCAAATCAAAGAAAGGATGGATATTTATATGACAGGAAATCTTATCGTAGGACAGTCAGGTGGCCCGACCGCGGCGATCAATGCCAGTCTGGCGGGTGTGTTTGTCACCGCGAAGGAGTGCGGCGCGAAGACCGTATACGGCATGCTGAACGGGATTCAGGGTCTTCTGGAGGGCAGATATATCGACCTCGCCGATCATGTGAAGACCGGTCTGGATGCGGAACTTCTGAAGCGGACGCCGGCTTCCTTCCTCGGATCCTGCCGCTATAAGCTGCCGGCGGTCGAGGGAAATGAGGATGTCTATGAGAAGGTCTTTGAGATATTGAAGCAGCTGGACATCGAAGTTTTCATTTATATCGGCGGCAACGACTCCATGGACACGATCAACAAGCTGTCCAAATATGCGCAGAGCATCGGGAATGAGATCCGTTTCATCGGCTGCCCGAAGACGGTTGATAATGATCTCGCGCTCACCGACCACACGCCGGGATACGGCAGCGCGGCAAAATATATCGCCATTTCCATGAAGGAACTGATCCGCGACAGTTTTACGATTGATTTCAAACAGGGTATGTGCACGATCGTGGAGATCATGGGACGCGACGCCGGCTGGCTGACGGGGGCGGCGGCGCTCTCGAAGGATGAGGACTGTGCGGGACCGGATCTGATCTATCTGCCGGAGGTTCCCTTTGATATCGAGAGTTTCCGGGAGAAGGTAAAGGATCTCCTCGCGAAGAAGGTATCCGTTGTCGTCGCGGTTTCCGAGGGCATTCGCACGGCGGACGGCACCTATGTATGCGAGCTCGGCAACAGCGTTGATTTCGTGGATGCGTTCGGACACAAGCAGCTGTCCGGTACCGCTTCTTATCTGGCGGGATATATCGCCAATGAGTTTGGCTGCAAGACACGCGCGATCGAGTTTTCCACGCTGCAGCGCGCAGGTTCCCATATCGCTTCCCTCACGGACACCAACGAAGGGTATGGCGCGGGCAGAGCGGCCGTTCTGGCTGCGGATGCCGGCAAGACCGGCCTGATGGTCGTCTTCGAGAGACTGTCCAAGCATCCGTATGAGTGCGGTACGGCGCTTCGCGATGTGGATAAGATCGCGAACGATGAGAGAGTCGTGCCCAGAGAGTGGATTAACGAGGCCGGCGATTATGTGACCGACGAGTTTCTGTCGTACGCGAAGCCGCTGATCCGGGGCGAACTGGTTCCGATCATGGTGAACGGCCTGCCGAAGCACCTGGAAGTGCCGGAAGGACTCCGCGAGAGATGCTGATGATTTAATCGGGCAGGAGGCGGTTTTTGCCTCAACTTATAATAACGACCACAGCGGCAACACGAAATAAAACAAACATATAAAAGGAGGAACGAAAAAATGGGATTGGTTACAACAACTGAGATGTTTAAGAAGGCATATAACGGCGGCTATGCCATCGGTGCTTTCAATGTGAATAACATGGAGATCGTCCAGGGCATCACGGAGGCTGCCGGAGAGCTGAACAGCCCCGTCATCCTTCAGGTATCGAAGGGCGCCCGCGCATATGCGAACCACACGTATCTTGTCAAGCTGGTGGAGGCGGCGATCATTGAGAATCCGCAGATTCCGATTGCGCTTCATCTGGATCACGGCGACAGCTATGAGCTTTGCAAGAGCTGCATCGACGGCGGATTTACGTCTGTTATGATCGATGCGTCCTCGAAACCGTTTGAGGAGAATATCGAGATTACCAGAAAGGTTGTAGAATACGCGCATGCGCACGGCGTAGTCGTTGAGGCGGAGCTCGGCACCCTGGCGGGCGTTGAGGATGAGGTATCCGTAGAGGCCGGCAAGGAGATGTACACCCGTCCGGAAGAGGTGGAGGAGTTCGTTTCAAAGACCGGATGCGATTCGCTGGCGATCGCGATCGGCACCTCACACGGCGCATACAAGTTCAAGCCCGGCACAAAGCCGCAGCTTAGGTTTGACGTTCTGGAAGAGTGCACGAAGAGACTTCCCGGATTCCCGATCGTTCTGCACGGATCCTCTTCCGTACCGCAGGAGTTTGTCGAGATGGTGAACCAGTACGGCGGAAATATGCCGGGAGCCATCGGCGTGCCGGAGGATCAGCTTCGCCATGCCGCAGAGCTTTCCGTCTGCAAGATCAACATCGACTCCGATATCCGTCTTGCCATGACGGGAAATATCCGCAAGTATTTTGCAGAGCATCCGGATCATTTTGATCCCCGCCAGTATCTGAAGCCGGCACGTCAGGCGGTAAAGGATATGGTCGCTCATAAGATCACGAATGTTCTGGGGAGCGCGGGCAAGGCGTCCGAGATTTCCAAATAGACAGAAACGACTGCTTCGCAGTCTTTACGATTTATGAAAGACAATTGTTATCGGCAGCCTGCGTCGGCGGGTAGCCGGGAATACAGCGGCCTCCGTTTTCCCGGAATCGGGGAACCGGGGGCTGTACTGGTTTGACAGAGAGGATTGGCCATGAGTAAGGAAGTACAGACAATCGGCGTATTGACAAGCGGCGGTGACGCGCCGGGTATGAACGCGGCCATCCGTGCGGTCGTGCGCGAGGGAATCGCCAGGGGAAAGACGGTAAAGGGTATACGGAAAGGATATACCGGCCTGTTGGCGGAGGATATCATCGATATGGAGACGAGGAGCGTTTCCAATATTCTGCAGCGCGGCGGCACCATCTTACAGACGGCGCGCTGTCCGGAATTTCTCACGGAGGAGGGACAGAAACGCGCGGCGGAGATCTGCCGGAAGCACGGCATCGACGGCATCGTCGTGATCGGCGGCGACGGTTCCTTCCGGGGTGCGCAGAAGCTGGCCGCGCAGGGAATCAATACCATCGGTGTTCCGGGTACGATCGATCTGGACATCGCCTGTACGGATTACACGATCGGATTTGATACGGCGGTGAATACGGCAATGGAGGCGATCGATAAGATCCGGGACACCGCGTCCTCCCATCAGCGGTGCAGTATTATCGAAGTGATGGGACGTTCAGCCGGATACATAGCGCTGTGGTGCGGTCTCGCAAACGGGGCGGAGCAGATTCTGCTCCCCGAAAAGTACGGGTATGATGAACAGAAGATCATTGACGACATCATTGCGAACCGGAAACGCGGGAAAAAGCATTATATTATCGTGAATGCGGAGGGGATCGGAGGCACGATGTCCATGGCAAAGCGCTTTGAGGAGGCGACGGGCATGGAGACAAGGGCGACCGTCCTGGGCTATATGCAGCGCGGCGGCAGTCCGACCTGCAAGGATCGGGTTTACGCGCTGACCATGGGAGCCATGGCTGTGGATCTTCTCTGTGCGGGGAAGAGCAACCGGCTGGTCGCGTATAAAAACGGCGAATTTGTCGATTTTGATATCGATGAGGCGCTTGCGATGACGAAGGATATCTCCGATTATCAGTTCAATGTCGGAGTGAATATGACGATATGATCACAAGCACAGGAAATTCTCAGGTAAGGAATCTGGTTCAGCTGAAAAAGAAGGCGAAGGAGCGCCGGAAGCAGCAGCTCTATATCGTGGAGGGGAGCCGTATGTTTGCGGAAGCTCCCGCGGACAGGATTGAGAGAATCTATGTATCCGAATCCTTTGTCTCCGGCAGAGATCATCGGGAGATGCTTTCGGGAAAAGAATACGAAGTACTGGCGGATTCCGTGTTTGATTACGTATCCGATACACGGACGCCGCAGGGGATTCTCTGCCTCATGCGGATGCGGCAGTACAGCCCGAACGAGATATTTCCGGTTCGCGTCGGAGGAGATATCGGCAGGGGACCGGCGGTTCACGAAACGGATCGCAACGGGGCGCCTGTTGTCCGGGGGAAGGGTGAGAGCGGGTTCTGGCTCGTTCTTGAGAACCTGCAGGATCCGGGTAATCTGGGTGCGATGTTCCGCACCGGGGAGGGAGCGGGAGTCGCAGGCGTGATCATGGACGCCGCCACGGCGGATATTTACAATCCGAAGACGATCCGATCCACCATGGGGAGTATTTACCGGATTCCGTTTCTGATTACGGAAGATCTGCAGGAAACGCTCCGCACGATGAAGACGCGCGGCATTCGAATCTTTGCCGCTCATCTCGAAGGCAGCTTGTGCTACGACGAACCGGATTATACGACGGATACGGCCTTCCTGATCGGGAATGAAGGCAATGGTCTGACGCCGGAGACAGCGGCGACGGCGGATGTGAACATCCGTATTCCCATGGGCGGGCAGCTGGAATCCCTGAACGCCGCGATGGCGGCCGGGATCCTGATGTATGAGGCAAACCGGCAGCGGAGAAGGGGATGATCTCCCGCCTGTGAGAAGGTTTCCGAATCTGCTTGCGCGACAGGACAGGTTTGCATGAAAAGGAGGAGGGAATCATGTTCCGTTTATGGGCGAAGGAATGGAAGGACAACCGTATGATTTGTGATATGACTGTCTGTGATGACAGTGCGGATACCAGGACGCATAAGGTGTTTCGCGCTTTGGATGAGGTGTGCGCTGCCTTTGACCTGGGGAAACCCATCTGGCTGGACGCAAATGCAGAGGAATTCCGCCGCCACGCGAAGACGAGGTTTTATCAGGACAGTTTTATCGAAAATATTCCTTTTGATTTCCTTGAAATTCAGATCATAGAAGAGGATTTTATAAAAAATACATAAAAAACGGAAAAATAACGAGATTTTTTTGGCTAATTATGCTATTATAAAAGTTACGTAATCTTATATTTCAATTGATTCCCGGAATTTTTCCGCGCCTGTTTTTGCCGGAAGATTCTGAGTGCGCATGATGGGATAAGAGGTGTAGATATTATGGCAGAACAGCATGAAGAGATCCGTGAGAATGTTTACGACTGGCAGAATATCATGTTTCTTTATAATTCTGCGATCAGGGAGGTACGGACGAAACTCGATATCATGAATGATGAGTTTCAGTTTATTTGCCAGTATAATCCGATCGAGTATATCAAGTCCAGGATCAAGACACCGGAGAGCATTGTGAATAAGCTGAAGCGGGACGGCTATGAGACGACCATGCAAAATATGGTAGAGCATGTGAGCGACATCGCCGGCATTCGCGTGGTGTGTTCTTTTACGTCTGATATTTATCGTCTGGCGGAGATGATCGGAAAGCAGCGGGAGTTTAAGATTCTTTATATCAAGGATTATATCAGGCATCCGAAGGAGAGCGGTTACCGCAGTTATCACATGCATATTCAGGTGCCGATCCAGACGACGAAGGGGGTTATGCCGACGAAGGTCGAACTCCAGATCCGGACCATCGCGATGGATTTCTGGGCCAGTCTGGAGCATAAGATCTATTATAAGTTCGAGGGCGACGCTCCGGGTTATATCAGCGAGGATCTGCAGTCCTGCGCCCGGATCGTGGCGAAGCTGGATGAGAAGATGCTTTCACTGAACGAGGCGATCATGGAGGTGGAGGCCGGACAGGAACGCGATGGGAAGCGGGGAACCGACACGAATTAAAGTGAATGGCAAAAGAATCTGTCATTCACTTTAAGCGGAGATATTCTGAAGGTGCTGCAGCATGTCGTTATATCGGAGATATACCGAAGGTGCTGCAGTATCTCGTTATACCGGATTTACGGAGGATGAGTTCAGGTATTCTTCCTGCTCAGGCGTCAGCACATCGATGGTTTTTTCGAGGAAACGGAGCTTGCGGTTTGCGACTTCCAGGTCAACATCCCGGGGAACGCTGATCAGCTTTTCCTCCAGATGTCCGGCGTTTTCCACCAGATATTTCGCGCTCAGCGCCTGGATGGCAAAGCTCATATCCATAATCTCCGCGGGGTGTCCGTCTCCGGCGGCCAGATTTACCAGGCGGCCTTCCGCCAGCACATAGATCCAGTTTTCATCGGAAATCTGATATCCGGTGATGTTTTTTCTCTGATCGATCGTATCCAGCGCAATCTCGCGGAGGCGTTTCATGTCGATCTCCACATCGAAATGCCCGGCGTTGCACAGGATGGCGCCGTTTTTCATCACACGGAAATCCTCTTCGTCGATGACTCCGGCACAGCCGGTCACGGTGATGAAAAAATCGCCGGTTTTCGCGGCCTCATTCATGGGCATGACATCGAATCCGTCCATCACGGCTTCAATCGCTCTGACCGGGTCGATCTCCGTGACGATGACCTTCGCGCCCAGACCCTTTGCGCGCATGGCGACGCCCTTGCCGCACCAGCCGTAACCCGCCACGACGACGTTCTTCCCGGCGACAATGAGGTTGGTCGTCCGGTTGATGCCGTCGAAGACGGACTGTCCGGTGCCGTAGCGGTTGTCGAACAGGTGCTTGCAGTCGGCATTGTTTACCAGCACCATGGGGAAACGAAGCCCGTCCTTTTTTGCCATGGCGATCAGACGGATGATGCCGGTCGTGGTTTCTTCACAGCCTCCGATCACATAGGGGATTTTATCCTGCATTTTTGTATGGAGCATGTTTACAAGATCCCCGCCGTCATCAATGATGATATTGCAGTTGTTCTCCAGGACTTTCCGGATGTTCGCTTCATATTCCTCTTCCGTGCAGTTATACCAGGCGTATACGTTCAGCCCGTCCCGGACCAGAGCCGCGGCTACGTCGTCCTGGGTGGAGAGGGGATTGCTCCCGGTGATGAACATTTCGGCGCCGCCGGCAGCCAGTACCTTGCACAGATAGGCGGTTTTGGCCTCGAGGTGGATGGAGAGTGCGATTCGGATTCCCTTAAAAGGAAGATCCTTCTGAAAATCCGCTTCCAGACTGCGGAGCAGGGGGCAGTTTTTTCGTACCCAGTCGATTTTGTGCGCCCCGGAGGGGGCGAGGGAAATATCTTTTACAGAACTCATGTTTTCCTCCTGATGTTTATACCTTATTGCGCGTAGCGCACCCGCGCGTTAGCGCATGAGTTCACGAGTGCCCGGAAGGTATACCTTCCAGGCACCCCTTAATTCATGCGCTTCGCGCGGAAATAACAAGGTATGGTTTTTGTGAAGCCTTTCGCCTATTGTAACACAGGAGGATGAAATTGTCATCGGGAGATTCGCAACGGACGAAAGGGGAAAAATCAGGAAATTTGTCTCCCTACCGGCATTTACAGCCGATCAGGAAATGAAAAAGGCAGACATAGAGGAGGTATGTTATGACAGATATTGTGATTTCAGAAAGAGAGTGGATGTCGGTTCGTTTTTATATGGGAGATCCGGAGGTGGTTTCCGGCGGCATGTTCCGCGGTGGGCCGAAGGCCTACAATACGATCAACGCGCTGCTGCATCCCGGTACGGAAAATGAGAAGGATAAGGCGCGGGAGGGGCGTGTTATTATGATCGAGGATCCGGAGCATCTCGATTCTTATCTGCGCATAATCCGGGATATCTTTTGCGCCATGGAGAAATACCGGATGCAAAAGCAGAGTGAAAACTCTCCGCGGCAGTTGACCTGCAGGATTGACCGGGCTTCTTCTCTGGATCGTTTTGTCCGGAACCGAAACTGTGTATACGGTTTCTTTTCCACCTGCAAATGCGGTTTCCTGCCGGAATACGCCCATGCCAAGGCGGATATTGTTCTGCTGGAGGTGGATCGGGATGAGACTGTGCCGTGGCTGGATTTTGAGGAGGCTCTGGGAACTCAGTATGCCAAGCCGGAGGAGGCGGAGATACTGCTGCCCTTCGGGATGCGCATTCGGGATATGGAGCAGATTCCGCTGACAGAACGGGAAAAGGAAATATATACAGATCTGAACGATCGGCCGCCCTGCGGGAAATGGCGTTTATCCGTGACCATGCCGGGCTTTTCTCCAGTGCCGGAGAGGGAACTGCGCCATCTGCATGATGTCGTCACCGACGCGGCAGCGGTAGAACAGATCCGCCGCAGCATGGAGAGGCTTTCCGCAGGCAGGGATTTGTCGTTCGCGGAAGAGGCGTTTTACGGGGAGTGGAAGAAAAATATACAGAAGTATCTCTGCGGGTCTCTGGCAGCCGTATTATAAATTGAGTTGCAGACTCTCCATCGCGTCCTCGATCTCCTGCTGTCTCTCGTAGATCTGAAACTTTTTGTTATATTTTTCGTATTCCCTGCAGCTACAGCGGCTGATGAACAGAGCGCTGTTCCTGTTTACGGTGAGATCTGTCACCAGAATAAGCATTTCGTTTCCGGCGCCGAAGGTTTTCTCGACAAAACGGAACAGATTGGACAGCTTTTCGCTGATTTCGGCGCGCACTTTTTTCATCTGAGCCACTTCGCAGTCAAAGCGATTCCTTATCAGGTCGAAGGCTTCCTCCGGACGGGCTGTGCCGCTCATGCGGATTGCTTTTTCGTCCCGGTTAAGTGCCTGAATGACCGTCTGATACTCCCGCCTCTCTGTATCACTGAGTGCGTTCGCTTCATCCTCACGCGTGATCTCCAGCTCCAGAGATTCCCATTTTTCTCTCAGAATCTTCAGGATGTTCTCCGGGTTCCGGTCTGCCAGAGCCTGTTTGATTTCTTTCAGTGTCTGAAGCTGTAAGCGCAGCGTGTCTTCACACTCGACATTCTCCCGGATTTCGATCTGGATCGCGTCCAGCAGAAGTCCGATCAGGGAGATGCGCTCATCAAATCCCGCCTCTTTGGCTCTTCGGAGCACATCGGCATCCGTCTGTCCGGACAGGATCTGTTGTACCCGGTAATCTTTCTTATATTTCTGATACAGGTCATAGTAGGCTGAGAATTCACGGCAGATCCGTTTATTCCTGAGATACTGTCCGACCAGGATCTCGTCCACGGCGTAACCGTTTTCCTCGTACAGGTAAATGGTCTCGGACAGATCCTCCCAGCCGCGGGCAGTCACATAGGATTTGCCGTCCACGGTGTTTTCAATCACGTAAAAATCATTCTTTTTGATATCCAGGTAGGTGATGACTGAGCCGTGGATGCCGCGGTTG
This sequence comes from Clostridiales bacterium, assembly GCA_021202015.1. GTDB lineage: Bacteria > Bacillota > Clostridia > Lachnospirales > Lachnospiraceae > Eubacterium_I. Next base: position 26,459 of record JAJQDV010000039.1, read on the forward strand.
ACCGCGTACTGCCGCCAGGTCTCGTAGTCCGCCTCCACCTCCAGCACCTTCATGCGGTCCATGGTAACAACGTCAAATTCCCGGACGGAGCGGTTGAACTGAGGCGGATTCCCCGCTGTGGCCACTACCCATCCGGCGGGTACCCGGTGCTTTCCGAACGTCTTGTACTGCAGAAACTGCAGCATGGAGGGAGCCAGTGTCTCCGATACGCAGTTGATCTCATCCAGGAAGAGGATTCCCTCTGCCTTTCCCGTTTTCTCCATTGTCTCATACACGGAGGCGATGATCTCGCTCATCGTATACTCGGATACGTCAAACTCTGTTCCGCCATAATTTTTATGGCTGATGAAAGGAAGTCCGAGAGCGCTCTGCCTGGTATGATGTGTCATGGAGTATGAGACGAGCGCCAGATTCATCTCCTGCGCGATCTGTTCCATGATCGCGGTCTTCCCGATGCCCGGCGCGCCGAGCAGAAAGACCGGGCGCTGCCGCTGTGTGGGGATACGGTAATTGCCGTAGGAATCCTTTTCCAGATAGATACTGACGGCTCGTTCGATTTGTTCCTTTGCTTCCCGGATATTCATAACTCTCTCCCGCGTTTTGTATATTTTCGTGTTGTCTGTATGCAGCTGCAGTCTTCACCCGCAATCATCGGATTCGGACACTTCGCTGCCCTCTGTGTTTTGTCAGTATGCAATCGTTTATACTTCATCTTCCCGCAGCACGAGCCGGATGGCCCAGGGCGGTACATCGGGAATATCGAAGCCCTCCTCGATAAAAACGAAGGCGGTCTCGTAGTCCGGCGCCCGCTCGGGGAATGTGCCCTGTCCGTCGGTGAAGTAGATGAGACCGCGAAGGTTCAGAAACTCATGCCGTTCGATCAGTCTGTCCACATAGTCAAAAACCGGGCGGAAATCCGTGCCGCCGAAGCCGGAGAGCTGCACATTCTGCATATAAGCGTCAAACTCTTCATCCGTAGTGACTTTTACATCCTGCTGAATTTTGGAATCGCACTGGATGATGTGGATGTTTACCCGGCTGAAATAGCTGTCGGTATTTTTCAGTATATCATAGGTTTTGCGGAGAAACTTCTCCACCGTGGCTCCCTGGCAGGAGCCGGAGGTGTCCAGCGCGATGACAAACTCGCGGATGCGTTTGTTTTCCCGGTACTCCAGCGGTTCCACCAGAGGCATGTTCCGGTACAGCTGCAGTCCGTAGGTATAGTAGATGTAGTCAAACTCATCGTCGTTGATATGCATCTCCTCGCCGAGAACCGCGAATTTTTTTAAAAATTCACCGTAGTCGTATTTTTCGCGAAGCGCTTCTTTCAGATTCCACAGGAGGCTTCCGGCGCCGAAGCCCTGTTCCTTTGAAAAGGTCTCGATGTCGAGTTTGGCATGTTGGCTCACATCCGCCCAGTCGTCCTGCGTCTGCCCGACCAGAACCTCGTCGATGTCCTCCGCCTGTTCGCCCTCCTCGCCGGTGTCCGCCTCGTGGCAGCCGACCATGGCCGTCCTCGTGTCGGTCGTCAGCGTGTCTCCCGTGCGTTCCGCGGCGTCCGTTTCTTTTTTCGGAATCCAGTGCATATGATCGTCCTGCTCAAACAGGCCGGCCGACTGCAGATAAGCCTGTGCTTTCTCCGGATGGTCAAGGAAAAACCGATACAGCTTTTCCGCCGTCAGGATGGGAACGTCCTTTTGCAGCCGTTCGAGCTCCCGGAGGCGTTTTTTGTCGTCGTCCAGCTGTATATCCGGCAGATGCAGGTCGAGGATCGCCTGCTCCACCGCGATGTCGCAGGCCAGATCCCAATACTCCCGCTCCAGATCCTCGTAGCGGAAGGGATGGCTGAAGATGCAGTGGAAGATCATGTGCAGAAAGGCTCTCGTACACCGGTTGTTTTCCTGCCGGAAGGAGCGCAGCACATGTTCTGTATTAAAATAGATGGCGCGGCCGTTCACGCCGTAGGTCGCCACCGTGTCCGACGGAATCATCGGCATGCGAAAAAGCGCCCGGTTCAGGAAACGCATGGAAAGCATGATCCGGTCTCTGGCAAATTCCATGATTTTCTGCGCCAGTTCCCGGTGTTTTTCTTTTTCCGCGTTCAGATCCTCCGCAAGATCGAGTTTACGTTCATTCATTTTTGCTGTCTGTCCCGTTATAACCGGCCGAACCCCAGTCAGAACCGTCAAATATCTCTCCGAGCGTCACGGTGAGATTCGGAAATCCCCGCAGATGAATCCGCACATCGGCATTGTAGTCCTCGTCTTCTTTATCTTCTTCCAGCAGAAAGGTCTCTTCAAGAACATAGCGGCCGTCCCTGAGATAGTAGATCTCGAGGGCCTTCCCTCTCGGCTCAATGAGCCACAGTTCCTCCACACCGGCGGACTCATATTTTCTCTTTTTTAAAAGCCGGTCCCGTTTTGCGGTAGACGGACTTAAAATTTCCAGAATGAATTTCGGTGTGCCGCGGTATCTTCCGTTTTTGATGCTGCGCGGGTCACAGATAATGATGATGTCCGGCACAAGCCATTCGTCGTCGCCGAGATAAAAATCAAGGTTCTCCATAAAGACCCTGCATATGCTGCCCTTCAGCTGATTGCTGAAGGCGGTGTAAATGTTGCCGTTGATGATTCCGTGACAGACGGATGCGGACGGCGACATCTCATAGATCACGCCGTCTATTTTTTCGATTTTTTTGTAACCTTCCAGACCCGGCATGGTATCATACCCCTTTTTTGATTTTATTAAAGTATTTCCCATTTGTAAACCTCCTGATATCTTTTGCGCAGAAAATCCGACTGCCCGTTCGGATTCACTGCTTTTTGAATTGGGACTGTAAAAGCATGAATCCTGAAAGAAGAACAAAATAGTCAGACTGTTCAGACTGCAAATGAAATCAGCAGGATGCTGTCTCATTCAAGTGGTATAGAAACATTGCTTTGGCACGATTGTAACATAGTGTTTCTGTACAGTCAAAAGAAATTTTCAGTTTTATAAAGGAGGGATTCATGATATCATGAGTGCAAGTGATGCATTTATCACTTAGCGAAGTGTTTTTAAGCTTTGTGATAAAGCATGCAAAGCAGAAGAATGCACTTGTAAAGGAGATCCCTATGCGATGGAGTGATTACATCTATGAACGGACAGAAGGCGGCGTCGTCATTACCCGGTATCTGCCGGAAGAAACGGAAAATGCCGAGGCTCCTGCACTTACCGGAATGCCGGACGCCGCGGCAGATGAACCCGGAAGTGAGACGGGCGTTTTGATCGTTCCTGCCCGGATCTGCGGACTTCCGGTGACGGAGATCGGAGAGGAGGCTTTTGCGGAAAACGGAGCGTTTCTGACGAAGATCGAGCTTCCGCCCACAGTGCGGCGCCTTGGGAAGGGCGCCTTCCGTATGTGTATGAGCCTGACGGAACTGGTTCTGAACGAGGGACTGGAGCGGATCGGAGCGGAAGCATTTTATCTGACGCCGCTGGAAGAGCTTTGCCTGCCGGATACGGTGACCGTGATCGAAGAACCGTGGGAGCTTGGCGCGATCCGGTTTCGGGTTCCGGAGAAAAACCCTTATTTTTTCACCGATGGTTTCTGTCTTTACCGCAGGGAGGGGGAGGAACAGGAGCTTCTGGTCGCTCTGCAGACGGATGAACGGACAGAATATGAGATCGCCGACGGTACAACGGTGATCGGCGAGAATTCCGTATCCGGCCATGCGGCGCTGCGGAGGGTGGTGATCCCCGCTTCGGTCCGTGTCATACGGGAGGCTGCCTTTGAGGGCTGCCGGAACCTGTCGGAGGTTGTTCTGCAGGAGGGGCTCCGTGAGATCGAGGCCAATGCCTTCAGCCACTGCATCTGCCTGAAGCGTCTGCATCTGCCGGCTTCCGTGGAGGAGATCGGCCGCTACGCCCTGTCGGATACCTTTGGCTGGAGCGAGGATCGGATCGGCCTGGAGCGGATTACCGTGTCGGAGGAAAGCACCCGCTTTTTTGCGGATGAGGACGCGTTGTTTGAGATTATAAATGAAAATGACGGGGCAGAATATGATCTGGTAAAATATTTTGGCAGAAAGCGGGAGTATCCTGTCCCCGCGGGAGTGACCCGGATCCTGCCGGGCGCGTTTCGTCGGGCGTCGTTTCGCGCGTGTGTTGTGCCGGGATCCGTAAGGGATGTGGCGCAGGATGCGTTTCGGGAGTGTAAGAATCTGGAAGAGATCGTGCTGGAAGAATCCGGCGCGCGGCTCTGCGTGCCGGCGCGGCCGGTATACCGCAAGGAGGAGATCACGGGTTTGTTTTTTTCATCTGAGAGAAGGGCTGTTTGTGAAAACCCGGCGGATCCGTTCGAGATGCCGGAGAAGTGGCGCTCCTTCGCGGACGCGGGATCTCAGCCCCCGAAGAGGGAACCCGGACGGGAACGATACAAAGGATATGTGTATGACTACCGTGCATATGACGATCTGTTTGATACGTATCTGAATCTTCCGGATCAATGCGGCATGGCCTGCTGCAGGCTGAAGTATCCCGTACTGCTTGAGGCAGACAGGGCGGATCGGTACCGGGAGTTTGTCGGGGAGAATCTGGAGGGCATTCTGACGGATATTCTGAAAAAGCAGGATCTGGACCGCCTGGCGCTTCTGGCGGAGCTGGGATTTTTTACCGTGGAAAATATAGAGTCCTGTCTGGAACTTTCTTCCCGGGCCGGACAGGGAAAATGCACCGCCTTTCTTCTGAATTATAAGAGGGAGCATCTGGGGGAGGACGAGTTCGATTTTTCCATATGAATATGGCCCGCAGCCACTCAGCGGTGTGAGTGGCTGACGAATGAACAGCAGCGTGATTCTATCAAAAATGCAGAATTGCATTTTTATCCGGTTGTAAGATGTCCGGTTGTCTGTTATAATGGGAGCATTGCTCGAAAGATTCTGTAAGTTTCGCGCAGATTCAGATGTGTGATCATAAGAATATACAGGAGGTTACGACTATGTTTAAAACACCATCAGCCTGTCTGGAGGCGGATCAGGATGCCGTGGCAAAGGTGATACTGATGCCGGGAGATCCCCTTCGCGCCAAATATATCGCGGAGACCTATCTTGAGGATCCGGTCCTGTTTAATTCGGTCCGGAATATGAACGGGTATACGGGCACTTATAAGGGGAAACGGATCTCCGTCATGGGAAGCGGCATGGGCATTCCGTCCGCCGTCCTGTACGCGCATGAGCTCTACACTTTTTACGGCGTGGAGACCATCATCCGCGTGGGTTCGACGGGAGCACTCCTGGACGATATGGAGTGCAGGGATATCGTGATCGCCATGGGCGCCTGCACGAATTCCAATTTTGCCCATCATTACAATTTCCCCGGAACGCTGGCGCCGACCGCCAGTTTTGATCTGCTCTACGACGCGGTGAATATCAGCAGAGAAAGAGGCGCGCAGATCCGGGTCGGGAATGTGTTCAGCACGGATATTTTTTACAATGCGCAGCCGGATGTGCCGACGAAAGCGAGAGACCTCGGTATGCTCTGCGTAGAGATGGAGACGGCGGGACTTTATCTGGAGGCGCTGGCTCAGCATAAGAAGGCGCTCAGCATTCTGTCGGTCTCCGACCATTTCTTTAAACCTCAGGCGCTCACCGCGCAGGAGATCCGGGAGTCCTTCCGTGAGATGATGGAGATCGCGCTTGAGACCGCGTATCTGCACGCGTAAAGAGAGGTGTGCCTGTGGATTATAATTATTATCAGTCGTTTTATACGAGAGACCGTGTCAGTACGGACGAAAGATCGCAGAATATCCTCGTCGTCGGGAACGGGTTTGACCTTTATCACGGGAAGAAATCCGGGTACAGGGATTTTATTCAGTGTGTGGAGGCCGCTTTCGCGAAGGACAGGGACGCAAGAAACGCCCTTGAGGTGAAGCTGACGGAACTGTGCAATGTCAACGGGTTTTTCCGGCATTTTCATTATACGCTGTCCGACGATCCGACCTGGTCTTATTTTGAGGGTGAAATGAAAAACATCATCGGCGCCCTGCTGCGTTTTCAGGACGTTGTTCTGGAAAATCAGAGAGATCCGGAGTATGACCTGATGAACTATAAGATCATCAGCGCCCAGTATATCTATCATGATCTGCAGGTTTTCAAACACTTTGCGCGGATCTTTGAGCAGGTGTATGACGACCCGTCCGGCGGGCTCTTCAAGATCCGTCCGCAGTTTATCACGTCGGCGAAGCTGTTGGATAAAAAGGCGGTGATCGCGGAGGTGCGCAGGGAACTGGACAGCTTTACGGCGGCGCTTGACCTGTATATGGAGACCTGCGTCTGCGGGACGGATTCCGTGGTAAAATATGCGCAGATCGAGGCGATTGCGCCGAAGTATGTGATCAACATGAATTACACGGATACGGTGAAGGCCTACGGTGTTCCGGATGAGAAGATTTATTACGCGAAAGGCAGGGCGGGGAGCCATCCGTCGAATCTCGTGCTGGGCAGCCCGGAAACCGCGGAGATCGATCCGGACTGGGTTTATATAAAAAATGAATTTCAGGTTCTGACAAAGTTTATCGGGCTTCCGGAGGAAGAGGATATTTTCCCTGCGGATGAGGAGCACGGGGTGATCCCGATCGTCCTGCATTTCTTCGGATATTCTTTCCCGGAGGGCGACGACAGGCTGATGCAGCTGCTGTTTGTCGGCAAAAAATCAGCGGTGGTCTATTATATCGATGGGGAAGATTACGCGCAGAAGATCATCCGGCTGGTCAGACTGTTCGGAAAGGAAGATTTTCTGAAAAATTTTTACCGGGGGAAGATTTCCTTTGAAAAAATTTCCGGCGACTGATCATCTGTTCGACCCGGGCGAAGTGTGGACACATCTGCACGGATCGTCCGAATACGCGAATGATACAGGGAAAAGTTTTGCGCAAAAACTTAAAACGGGGGAGAGCGTTATTTATGAATTTTCAGGATGATACGTTAGAGAAATTTACAAAGGATCTGGCCTCGAAGGAGGCTGTTCCGGGCGGCGGCGGCGCGAGCGCGCTGGTCGGAGCCATTGGAATTGCGCTCGGAAACATGGTCGGTTCCCTGACTGTGGGGAAAAAGACTTATGCCGACGTGGAGGATGAGATACGAGCCTGGATGTCGGAGGCGGAGACCCTGCGGAAGGAACTGCTCCTCGGCATAGACGCCGACGCGGAGGCTTTCCTGCCTCTGTCGAGGGCTTACGGCATTCCGAAGGAGGATCCGTCACGTCCCGCTGTGATGGAGGAGGCGTTAAATGCTGCATGCGCGGCGCCGCTGGCGCTGATGCGTCAGATCTGCCGGGCGATCGAGCTGCTGGAAGGATTCGCCGAAAAAGGATCGCGGATCGCCATTTCGGACGCGGGTGTCGGCGCGGTCTGCTGCCGTGCAGCGCTTCAGGGGGCGTCGCTGAATATTTTTATCAACACAAAGTCCATGCGCGACAGGGACTGCGCGGCCGCGCTGGAAGCGCAGGCGGACGAGATGCTTTCAGAGTATACGGCACGGGCGGATCGGGTTTATGAAATCGTGACAGATAAAATCCGTCCCGGGGAAGGAAACCTTTGATATGGCAGAAATATTAAAAGGGGCTCCGGTTGCGGCCGCCCTGTCAGAGAAAATCAAACGGGAGACAGAGACGCTTCGATCCGTCGGCGTCACGCCGACTCTGGCGATTCTGCGGGTCGGTGAAAGAGCGGACGATCTCGCCTATGAGCGCGGCGCGGTGAAACGCTGCGAATCCGTCGGGGTACGAGTACGAAGCGAGGTTCTTCCGCAGGATGCGGACAGCGATACCTTTTTTGCCGTGCTGGAGGATCTGAACACAGATGAGCGTGTGCACGGGATCCTGCTTTTTCGGCCTCTGCCGGGACATCTGGACGGGGAAAAGGCCAGAAAGCTGCTGAATCCCGAGAAGGATGTGGACGGGTGCACGGACGGTTCCCTGGCCGGGGTATTCACAGACACGCAGATCGGATTCGCGCCCTGCACGGCGCGGGCAGCCATGGAAATCCTGCATTTTTACGGCGTTGACTGCGCCGGAAAGCGGGCCGCGGTGATCGGCCGTTCCCTGGTCGTCGGCCGGCCGGTCTCCATGATGCTGATGCACGAGAACGCGACGGTGGTCACCTGTCACACCCGGACGCCGGATGTGGCGTCCTTCACGCGGGAGGCGGATATCCTTGTTGCCTGTTCCGGACAGACGGAGAGCGTCGGCGCGGAGTATGTGCGGGAGGGACAGATCGTGATCGACGTCGGGATCGGATGGAACGCGGAGAAGGGAAAGCTCTGCGGGGATGTGCGCTTTGAGGAGGTTGAACCGATCGTGGGCGCGCTGACTCCGGTTCCGGGAGGCGTCGGTTCGGTGACAACCTGTGTGCTGGCCTCCCATGTCGTGGAGGCGGCGAAGCGCCGGATATCGGGAGAAGGAACTATTAGTTGAGGATTGGTAACATAAATGAGGAAATAAGTATGAAAGCAGATCATTACATTCCGGTTTCCGGAACCGGACAGGATTTTACGCTCCTGGCGCCGACGCTTCAGAAATACGCGGCGGTTCCGGGCAGCCTGATCACGATCCTGCAGCAGGCGCAGGATATCTACGGATATCTGTCGCATGAGGCGATTGAGTACATATCGGAAAGAACCGGCATTCGTCCGGCCCGCATCTACGGCGTGGCGACATTTTACGCGCAGTTTCGCCTGACTCCCATCGGAAAATATCTTATCATGATGTGCAAGGGTACGGCCTGTCATGTCAACGGCGCCGACCGCGTACAGGAGGCGGTCAGCGAATATCTCGGCATCTGCGACGGGGAAACGACGGCGGACGGACTGTTTACCCTGAATAACGTGGCCTGTCTCGGCTGCTGTTCCCTGGCGCCGGTCATGATGATCAAAACGGCGGACGGGGAGGAGACCTACGGCAATCTGACGAAGGATTCCGTAGTAAGGATTCTGGAAGAGATCCGTTCCGGGGAAGGCGGGGAGGTGAAGCCATGAGAGTTGTGATCGGACAGGGAAGCTGCGGCATTGCCGGCGGCGCGAAAAAGACGGAGGCGGAGTTTCAGAGACTGATCGCGGAGCGCGGCCTCGACGGGGTGGTCCTGGACAAGACGGGATGCATCGGGACCTGTTATCTGGAGCCGATCGTGGATGTCTACGGGGATGATGGCGAACTGCAGGCACGCTATGTAAAAGTACAGCCGGAAACCGTTTCCTCCATTGTGGAGAAGCATCTGGTCGGCGGCGATGTGGATACAGAGAACGCGATCTCCGGGGAGGATGCGGCGATTCTGGCGAACCAGGAGCGGATCGTTCTCCGCAACTGCGGACGGATTAATCCGGAGCGCATCGGGGATTACATCGCCCGGGAGGGCTATGAGGCCGCCCGTAAGGTTCTGACGGCCATGACTCCCGATGAGGTGATCGAGGAGATCAAAGCGTCCGGCCTTCGCGGGCGCGGCGGCGCGGGGTTCCCGACCTGGTTCAAGTGGAATGCGGCCCGGCAGAGCGGAGGTTCGGAAAAATACATTGTCTGTAACGCGGACGAGGGGGATCCGGGTGCGTTTATGGATCGGAGCGTTCTGGAGGGCGACCCGCACGCAGTCCTGGAAGGTATGATCATCGGCGGTTATGCCATGGGAGCCTGCGAGGGGGTGATCTATGTCCGCGCGGAGTATCCGCTGGCAATCGAGCGCCTGGAGACCGCGTTGGAACAGGCGAGAGAAAAGGGCTTTCTGGGGAAAGGAATCTTTGGGACGGATATGGATTTCGATATCCGTATCAAGGCCGGCGCGGGCGCTTTTGTCTGCGGCGAGGAGACGGCTCTCATCGCGTCCCTGGAGGGCGAACGCGGCATGCCGCGGCTGAAACCCCCGTTTCCGGCGCAGAAGGGGTACTGGCAGAAGCCGACGAATATCAATAATGTAGAGACGTTCGCCAACGTGGCGTGGATTATCCGGAACGGCGGCGCTGCTTTTGCCGCTTACGGGACAGACCAGAGCAACGGCACGAAGGTATTTGCGCTGGCCGGCAAGATCAGGAAAGGCGGACTGGTGGAGGTTCCCATGGGGCTGACACTGAGGGATGTCATCTATAAGACCGGAGGCGGCATCAAGAACGGTAGGACCTTTAAGGCGGTGCAGATGGGCGGGCCGTCCGGCGGGTGCATCCCGGCGGAGCTTATTGATACCCCGGTTTCTTATGAGCATATCACCCGGACGGGAGCCATTGTCGGTTCCGGCGGCATGATCGTCATGGACGAGGACACCTGCATGGTCGATATCGCCCGGGATTTTCTTGATTTCACCCGGAAGGAGTCCTGCGGCAAATGTAATTACTGCCGGCTGGGGACC
>JAJQDV010000006.1 GCA_021202015.1 Clostridiales bacterium
CTTTATTTGCAACAAAAAAAGAGAGGTGTTAACCTCTCAAAGTGTTTAACTACCGCTGGCCTACTCCCATACCTCGCTGTATAAGATCGTCCGAAATATGGAAGCGTGATGCGGTAATCCGTGTTTTGCATAGCTTGTCCCGGATTTTGCATAACTGAAATAAATCAATTTCTGTACACTTTGCGCTTTCTTGTGTTATGATATAAAAGTACATGCGGTTGAAGGCGCGGCATCGGTATTTGTTCAGCTTTAACCGCGAAAAACACTTTACACAGAAACGGAGGGGCTTATATATGATTACAAAATCAGTATATGCTAAACAGGAGATTGATGAGAAAAAGAGAGCGGGCGCATTCAAGGAGGCTACGCAGAATGTCGTAGCGTATTTTTCTGACCAGGAGGAACAGAAGAAGACGGCCGGTGAGGTTCTGGAGGCGCTGAGGAGCCGGAATACGCTGGAGCTTGACGGCGCGGATGAGGATGCCTGCCTGGTAGCGGCGATTTATTACTATATCGCTTACGGACAGCCGATCGTCATCTCGGCGTCGACGGTGAAGAGACGTGAGGAGCTGATCAAGAAGGTCCGCAAGCTCTATCGCGGCATCAAAGGGGAGAAGGCGAAGGTCATCAGCATTACGGGAGAGAAGGCAGCCGTCCTCGTGATCCGCGGGGTGGAGGATTTCGATCTGGATCCGCAGGGCCTCGAATTCCTTGAGCTGAAGACGAACGCGATTGTAAACAACTGCATCACGTTCTGCGATCATGATTTTCTTTTCAGAGACCGCCAGTGCGAGCCTGACGAGTATGATCTTACATATCGGCTTCTGCCCGCAAAATACGACACGTTCCTTGTGTTCGATGCGGACAAACTGGATGAATCCGCGGCGATCGATGATGCAAAGCGCTGGGATCACAAGTCCGCGCGGGAACTTTTGGACAACCTGCTTTTCTTCTCGGAAGGCCTGCAGCTTGCTGACATGGCAGAGAAGGTAAAAAAGGCTAAGAAGTGCCTGTCTGACCTGTTACAGAAGATCATTGATGAGGATGTCGATACGATCGAGTTTTCCGCGTTTGCCGATCTGAAAGCGTCCATGGAGGATCTTCCTTCGATTCCGCCGGTGAAGGAGTGGGGTGCTTTCTACAGCAAAGAGACGCAGGCTCTGTATAATACAATCGGACCCGAGATGAATCGCCAGATCGACGCGCTTGACGCGATCATTGCCGGTACCGATGCGGATTCGCTGAAGATCACGCATCGCCTCGGGAAATACGCGTTTGCGCCTGAGATTGTAGCGAAGACGAAGACAAGCGGAAGAGGCGCTTATTACAATACTTACGTTTCCTTCCGGAAGAGCGCTGCCAATTATGACGGTGCGGCTCTGATGAAGAAACTGATCGGAGAGGATCCGGATCTTTCCCTGGTTCTCGCGAAATAAAATCTGATCCGAATAAGAGATAAAAAACCCACCGGACAACTGTGAACCGGTGGGTTTTTTGTCGATATGCACAGGGGTGCGAAAGGAAATTTTGCGGCAGAGCCGCACGCGCCCCGCTCGGCGAGTATGAGGAAAAAGCCGCCTCATATTCGATTCCTTCCCCCTCCTCAGGAATTCTGCGCCACCCAGTTACAGAACGTGGAGTGCGAGATACACAGCTGCTTCGCAGCTTTCCTCGCGCTGATTTCTCCGGCAAGGTAGCGCTCTTTTAATATGTAGAATTCCTGTGTGCGATCCTTCTTCGGCCGTCCGAACTGTACGCCCCTGGCCTTTGCCGCCGCAATGCCTTCCTTCTGGCGCTGGCGGATCATCTCCCGCTCCATCTGCGCGAATCCGCTCTTCATGTTCAGAAGAATCGAGTTCAGCATCTTCGACATGGCGTCGGCCAGGTTGGCGGTTTCGTTCAGATAAGGCATGTCGAGGACGATGATCGTTACGCCCATCCTTCGCGTAAGTCTGCTCCACTCATCGTTGATCTCGTCGAAATCGCGTCCCAGGCGGTCGATGCTCTTGATCACGAGCGTGTCGCCCTTCTCCAGTATGGCCACCATGTCCTGATAGGCCGGGCGGTTGAAATCCTTTCCTGAAAAACCATGGTCGGAGAAAACATTTTCCTTCGGCACTCCGTATTCATCCATTGCCTTCAGCTGGCGATCCAGATTTTGTTCCTGCGTGCTTACCCGCACATATCCGATAATTTTACACATCTCCATATCCTCCTCTTCTTCTGCAGTCCGGCAGACATGTCCACTTACCCGATCCGGCTCAGCGTGTCTGTATTGACGAATTAAAAATATCATCTATAATAATAGTGTCATTGGGAGGGGAAATGTTTCAAAAATATAAGAAAATAAGCGCCGGGTGACAAAACCATTAGAGAGAGGACATGACAGAATGATATTGATCATATGTGTGGACGACGGCATGGGGATGGCTTTTAACCGCCGCCGCCAGAGCCGGGACCGTATCCTGACGGAGCGTATCCTGGACATCACGGGGGACGGCGTCCTGTGGACCGATCCCTATTCGGAGAAGCTGTTCGCGGAAAGCAAGGGGAACAGCCGCAGGGTGACGGATAACTGTCTGGAAAAAGCCGGTCCCGGCGAGTTCTGTTTTGTGGAGACCCGCGATCCTTTTCCGTTCGCGGACAGAGTGGAAAAGCTGATCCTGTTTCGGTGGAACAGAGCCTACCCCTCGTCGTTAAAGTTCCGGTTTCCGTTAGAACAGTGGAAAAAACAGGGGACATGGGAGTTTGCGGGATATTCGCATGAAAAGATCACACAGGAGGTATACATCCGATGATTCGAAAACGATTATGGACCCTGCTGCTTGCTTCCTCTGTGGCGGCCTCCCTGTTCTTCACGGGATGCGGCGCGGGAAGCACAGAGGAGTCGGGTTCCGCACAGGAGCAGTCAACGGAACTGAGCGCGGAGGAGGCGGCGGAGGAGAACACAACCACAGCGAACGCTGCCGACACGGAGGATGCGGAGGATGCTGAGGGTGCGGAGGCTTCTGCCGGGGATTCCGCGGACAGTTCGTTCGACTCGTCGATCTCTTACTCCGCGGATGTTTCCCTGGTAAGCACCCCGGAGTATACCGGCGATCCGTATGTTGAGATCCATGCCAATATTCCGTATTTTTCTGATGATGAAAAAACAACGGAGGTGTTTGAGGATTATTCCGATCTCGACTCCCTCGGCCGCTGTGGCACGGCTTACGCAAATATCTGCCCGGAACTGATGCCGACCGAAGAGCGCGGGGATATCAGCAGTATTTACCCGTCCGGCTGGGACAATAACCCCTATGATTTTGTGGACGGACAATATGTTTACAACCGCTGCCATCTCATTGGTTATCAGCTTGCGGGAGAAAACGCGAATGAGAAGAACCTCATCACGGGCACGCGCTACATGAATGTGGAGGGGATGCTGCCGTTTGAAAACATGGTTGCGGATTACGTAAAGGAAACTGACAACCATGTGCTTTACCGGGTCACCCCGCTGTTCGACGGAGACAACCTCGTCGCATCGGGCGTGCTCATGGAAGCCTGGTCTGTCGAGGACGACGGGGACGGGATCTGTTTCTGCGTCTACTGCTTTAATGTGCAGCCCGGCGTGGAGATCGATTACGCAACCGGGGAGAATTGGGCGGATGGAACTTACGAGACCTCCGGAGACAGCGCCTCTTCTGCCTCCTCCGAGACAGAGGAGGGAACGAAAAACTCAGAGAACTCAGAAAGCGGCACCTATATCCTGAATACGAATACGAAAAAGTTTCATCGGCCGACCTGCTCCAGCGTCGACGAGATGAGCGATAAAAACAAAGAAGAATATACCGGGAGCCGCGCGGAGCTGATCGAGGAGGGATACAGTCCCTGTCAGAGATGCAATCCCTGACAGGAACAGATGATTATATTTATTTGCAGTTTCCCAACCCTCTGAATATCTACTGAAGCGTCCGAAAAGGTAAACTTTTTCGACCACAGGTATTGAAATCCCTATACGGATGATGTATAATCAGAAAACGAATTGAGTCGAAGATAGAAATGAGTCCGGGAATCCGGACTCGGCAATATAAACAACCTGTCTTGCTTGATTCTGTGCAAATGCTACAAAAAAATCGGCGTATATTGCTGATGATATCAGTCAATACACGCCTTGTGTTTGTCCTGGAAAATACCGTGCCATTTGTTCTTATCCATCCGATGTGACAGTCAGCCCGGAATCCGGCTCGAATCGGACTGGTCGAAAAAGTTTACCTTATCGACCACCATAAATGGCCAGTGATTTTTTTGATTTCAGAAAAATAAACGGGAGGTGTATAAGTTGAAATTTGATCTTTATGACCACAACAGGGTGGCGTACACCTCCGCGACAGAGATGATGGACAGCTTCGGCAGGGCCGCGGTCATCCATCCGACAGGTACCGGAAAGTCTTTCATTGGATTCCAGCTTGCCGCCGACCATCCGGATGAGCAGATTCTGTGGTTTTCTCCCTCCCGTTATATCTTCGAAACACAGCTCGAGAACCTCGCGGAGGCTTCCGGCGGCGAAAAGCCGGAGAATATCGCATTCTTCACTTATGCCGGGCTGATGCTTATGAGCGAGGAGGAGATCGACGGCCTCCGCCCGGCCTACATCATTCTCGATGAATTCCACTGCTGCGGGGCGCAGATGTGGGGGCAGGGGGTTCGCAGGCTCCTGCGGCAGCACCCGGAGGCGCCCGTCCTCGGCCTGTCCGCTACGAACATCCGTTATCTGGACAATCAGAGGGATATGGCAGAAGAGCTGTTTGACGGACATATTGCGTCTGAAATCACGCTGGGCGAGGCGATCGTCCGGGGCATCCTGAACCCGCCGAAGTATGTCCTTTCCGTTTTTAAATATCAGAATGATCTGGAAAAGTACGAGGCGAGAGTGCGAAAGTCGCATTCAAAAGCAGTCCGTGACGAAGGAGAGAAGTATCTGGAGGCCCTTCGCCGCGCCCTGGAAAATGCGGACGGCCTGGACGTCATTTTCGACAAACACATGACGGACCGCACGGGGAAATACATCGTTTTCTGCGCCTGCAAAGAACATATGGACGAGATGATGGGACATATGGAATGGTTCGCGAAGGTGGACAAACACCCGCATGTTTACTCGTTCTACTGCGCCGACCCGTCCGCGGGCAGGGCGTTTGAGGATTTTAAGGCGGACGAGGATCCGGAGCACCTGAAGCTTCTTTTCTGCATCGACGCCCTGAACCAGGGGATTCACGTTCCCGGCGTCAGCGGAGTGATTTTACTCCGGCCGACGGTTTCGCCGATCATCTACAAACAGCAGATCGGGCGCGCCCTGTCGACGTCCGGGAAAAAGGACGCGGTTATTTTTGACATCGTATTGAATATTGAGAGCCTGTGCTCGATCGGCGCCATCGAAGAGGAGATGGAGATCGCCACCGCGTATTACCGTTCTCTCGGCGAGAGCGAATATGTGGTCAACGAGCACTTCCGGATCATGGATGAGGTGCGCGACTGCATACAGCTTTTTGACAGCCTGAACCATGTGCTGACGGCCTCGTGGGATCTGATGTACGAGAAAGCGAAAGCGTACTCTGAGGAGAACGGAAGCCTGGATATCCCGCACCGGTATGTCACGGCGGACGGCTATTCCCTCGGCTCCTGGGTGAACGCGCAGCGGGCGGTGAGGGCAGGCACGATGCACGGCAGCCTGACTGAGGGCCAGATTGAAAAACTCGACGCCCTCGGCATGGTCTGGGAAAGCCGGAACGAGCTGGCCTGGGCCCGGAACTATCAGGCCGCGGAACGATATTTCGAGGAACACGGCGCGCTGAACGCGCCGGGCAGCTACGTGACGGCGGACGGCGTCCGGCTGGGCGAATGGCTGAAGACCCTGCGCAAATGGAAAAACGCCGGGATCCATCCGAAGTATTTATCCCCTGACAGGATCGCGCAGCTCGATGAGATCGGAATGGTCTGGGACATGCCGGATTATTACTGGGAGCAGATGTACCGGGAAGCCTGCGAATATTACCTCGAACACCGGAACCTGGATGTTCCGGATAAATATGTGACAGAAGACGGCGCGAGGCTGGGTGCGTGGATCCACCGCCTTCGCTCCGCCCGAAACGGCACCAGCCGAAGAGGC
Organism: Clostridiales bacterium; assembly: GCA_021202015.1. GTDB lineage: Bacteria > Bacillota > Clostridia > Lachnospirales > Lachnospiraceae > Eubacterium_I. The sequence goes on from JAJQDV010000006.1 coordinate 6,146, forward strand.
TCCCTCACAGAGGACCGGATCCGGAGGCTGGACGACATCGGGATGGTCTGGACGGTTCGGAATGAGACATTATGGGACCGGTATTACGCGCAGGCGAAACAGTACTACCGGCTGCACGGGAACCTTTCCGTGCCGAAGGATTTTGAGTCTGACGGCCTCAAGCTGGGCGGTTGGATCGCGCGCCAGAAGGCCGAGTGCCGCGCGGGCAGGGTTTCCGGACGGAGAGCCGAAAAGCTCCGCGCGATCGGCATAGGGCCGGAGGCGGATCCCTGGGAATCCAGAGTCAGGCTGGCAAAGCGTTATATGGAAGAGCATCACATCAATTATATCCCGCAGGACACCGTCGTCGACGGCGTCTGGATCGGCAAGTGGCTGGCCGTCCAGCGAAAAGCCCTGGAGGCCGGGACGCTCACGCCCGCGCAGGAAAAGCTGCTCGGGGAAGTCCCGCTGCGGACGAAGAGTGAAATGCTGTGGGAAAACGCCTATGAACTGGCCAGAGACTATTACGAGGAACACGGCAGCCTGGATGTGCGCAGGAAATACGTCTGCGACAACGGTTACGGTCTCGGGAACTGGGTCAGCTACCAGAGAAAGCTCCGGCGCGAGGGACATCTGTCGGAGGAGCAGATCCGCAGGCTGGACGCCATCGGTTTTGTCTGGAAAACGGAAAAGGCCGCAGTGTGAGGGATGCGGTCTACTGGATTTGAACGAAACTCCGCAAGCCGGCAGGACGTCGCTTCGCCGCGGCTGCCGACTGCGGAGGTCATATCGGGAACGGGCGCTGCGCTGAATGAAGGGCGGTATGGCGAAGCCATGCATAAAATGTGCAGGGAAATCGAAGGGAAAAAACTTCAGAAAACGCGTTATAATTCTTTCCCCCCGAATCGGGGGGGGGTAATCCATGAATCAAAATAAAAATCAAAATACAATT
>JAJQDV010000065.1:0-18166 GCA_021202015.1 Clostridiales bacterium
CACCTGATAGGTTATTTATGTTGACTGTCGTTTCAAAATTATATATAATATCCATATCAGAAAACATTTATATGAAAATCCTTACATAGCAAACAGACGAAACCCAAATTCATTTTAATCAGGAGGTGCTCCCATGGCTTTGTCAACATTCAGTGTAAGAATGGATGAAACTCTGAAACGTCAGTTTGATCTGCTTTGTGCCGAATTCGGCATGAATGCAACCACAGCCTTCAATATTTTTGCAAGAGCTGTCGTGCGTGAGAAGAAAATTCCTTTCGAAATTCAGGCTTCCAGCGAAACTGCGCGTTTGAGCGGCATGCAGGCGTTTCTGTCACTCAGAGCGGAAGCAAAAGAAAACGGTATTCAGGATATGTCTCTGGATGAGATCAACGAGGAAATCCGTCAGGCCAGATATGGGGAGGGAGAATAAGTGATCTGTTATGCCGTCATAGATACGAATGTATTAATTTCTTCTCTCTTATCCAGTCACGGAAACGCAGCTACCATTCTTGTCATAAAAAAAATATTCTCCGGAGATGTTATTCCTTTGTACAGTGAAAATATCCTGAAAGAATATCTTGAGGTTTTAAGAAGAAAAAAATTCGGATTCACGGAGGAGACTGTCTCTTCTCTGATTCGTGTAATAGAAGACACCGGAAAAATGGTCATCCCATCACCTTCCGGCGAAATATTGCCTGATATCAAAGATTTGCCTTTCTACGAGGTTGTCCTTGAAAAGAAAGATGAAAACGCTCATCTGATAACAGGAAACAAAAAACATTTCCCGAATAAACCCTTTATCGTAACACCAAAAGAATTTTTAGAAATTTTGGAGAAAAAATCCATCTGATTGCGCACCCCTGTGCATTAACAGCCGACATCATGGGTTTTCACCCGGGAACTGCCGCAAAATAATATTCATATTATTTTATGACAGCTCCTTATGACGTCGGCTGTATCATTGACTCTCATCTGTTATTTGTCTTCACCGGGAATCCGTCAACAGACCGTCAGCGGATAACCTTAACAGATAATCTTCTTCGGGCACTTCTCGGCGCACTTGCCGCAGCCCGTACATTTCTCCTGATCGATGTGCGCAATGTTATTCTCGACCGTGATCGCACCCGCCTCACAGACCTTCTGGCACATGCGGCAGCCGATACAGCCGACCTTGCACACCTTCATGACTACCTTGCCCATATCCTTTGAGCTGCAGCGCACGGCGTGAGCCGCGTCGTACGGAATGAGCTCGATCAGCTCCTGCGGACACGCCTTGATGCACTTGCCGCAGGCCTTGCAGCTCTCCTTATCAACGACCGCGATGCCGTCCTGAATATGAATCGCGTCAAAAGGACACGCGGCCACGCACTCGCCGAATCCCATACAGCCGTGGTTGCAGGACTTCGGTCCGCCGTTGGAGATAAACTTCACCATGGCGCAGGACTGCTCTCCGATATAGTTGTAATCGGTGCCCGCCTGTTCGCAGGTGCCGGCGCATTTCACAAAGGCTGTCATGCGAACCGCCTCTCCGGCCTCCTGCCCCATGATCGCGCCGATCTTCGCAGCGACGGGGGCGCCGCCCACCGGGCAGGAGCCGACCTCCGCTTCGCCCTTCGCAATGGCGGCCGCCAGGCCGGAACATCCGGCAAAGCCGCATCCGCCGCAGTTATTTCCGGGCAGAACCCCAAGGATCGCCTCCTCGTTCGGATCCACCTCTACTTTAAACTTCTCACCGGCAATGCCAAGGATAATGCCGATGACAATACCTACTATGCCGACCACAACGGCGGCAATGATAATCGCCTGAACATCCATCTGCATACCTCCTTAAATCACGCCGGAAAAGCCCATGAACGCGATTGCCATCAGGCCCGCCGTCACCAGAACGATGGCGGAACCCTTAAACGGCTGCGGGATCGCGTTGTACTCGATCCGCTCGCGGATACCGGCCATGATCACGATGGCGATGGTAAATCCGACCGCAGTCGCGAGCCCGTTGATCGTACTCACGCCGATGCCGTATCCGTACTGCACGTTGTTCAGCGCTACGCCGAGCACGGCACAGTTCGTAGTAATCAGCGGCAGGAACACGCCCAGCGAATTGTACAGCGGCGGCATGGACTTTTTCAGGAACATCTCTACGAACTGAACCAGTGCCGCAATGACCAGAATAAACACGATCGTCCGCAGATAAACCAGATCAAAATTCTGTAATATAAACTTATCTAATACACTTGTCACAAACGACGCGATTGTAATAACGAAGATAACCGCCATTCCCATCCCGGCAGCCGTGTTTACCTTTTTCGACACACCAAAGAAGGGGCATAAGCCAAGGAACTGGCTCAGTACGACGTTATTTACAACGGCAGAACCGATTGCGATCAATATGACTTCTTTCATCTGAACCTTCCCTCCTATGCATCTTTGTCATCTGTCCCGGCGGTGAATATTTTCTTCTCCTCGGGAGCCTCGCATACGCCCTCCTGGCAGGAAGCGCAGTCGCCCGCCAGGCAGCCGGCCGCGGCCTTTACCTTCAGGCCTCTCTTGCGTCTGTATTCCTTAAACGCGTTCTGAATCGCGATGAGCAGCGCCAGTACGAAAAACGCGCCGGGCGCCAGCACGAAGATCGTCACCGGCGTATATCCGCCTGTCCCCGCCGCGGAATCCGCGAGCGGAAGGAGCTGATAGCCGAAGATCTGGCCGGAGCCAAGGACCTCACGGACAATACCGATACAGGTCAGTCCGAATGTAAAACCAATACCCATGCCGATTCCGTCGAAGATCGACAGCACCGGACCGTTCTTGGACGCATAGCTCTCCGCACGTCCGAGGATAATGCAGTTTACGACGATCAGCGGGATGTAGATACCGAGTGATTCATAAAGGCTCGGGACAAACCCCTGCAGAAGGAACTGCACGATCGTAACCAGGGATGCGACGACGACGATAAACGCCGGCACACGCACCTTATCCGGTATGATTTTGCGAAGCAGAGAAATAATCAGGTTGGAAAAAACAAGCACCAGCGTCGTGGAGAGTCCCATGCCGAGTCCGTTCATCGCCGATGTCGTGACCGCGAGGGTCGGACACATGCCGAGCAGAAGCACGAACGTGGGATTTTCCTTTAAGACACCATTATGTAATCGTTCGAAATATTTGTTACTCAACGCTTAAGTCACCTCCCAACAACAGATATCTGTAGTAAACCAGACCCGCGTTCACCGCGTTCGTTACCGCGTTGGATGTGATCGTCGCGCCGCTGATGGCGTCGATCTCCTCATCGGAAGTTGCGCCGGTCTTTGTCACGACAAAGGCCTCCACCTGCTTGCCCGCATACTGGGAGGAGAAGGACTCCTCTTTCGCCTTCATGCCGAGTCCGGCCGTATCGTTGATCTCCGTGATAGAATAACCGTTAACGATGCCGTCAAGGGTCACACCGAGAGACAGAGTGACGTCCCCGCCGTAGCTGTTCGGATCCGTCGCGTTGATCACATAGCCGAGAATATTCCCGTCGGCATCATAAGCCCGCGCCGCACTCTCGATCGTATCATCCGCGTAACCGGCCTCCGCCAGCACGTCCGCCGCGTCGTCCGTCTCGAACTCTTCAAACTGGACGGCATCCGGAAATACGGTCTGGTAGGCCTCCTGCTGCGCCGCCGCATCCGCGGCCGCGATCGGCTCCAGCGTGATCTCATGTACCACGCCGAGTGCAAATCCCGCGATAATGGTGATCAGGAAAAGGATCAGCGCATCCTTTGCAATGGAATTCTTTTTCATTATCTCTCTCCTCCTTTCCCAAACGGCTTCGGTACCGTCACTCTCTCGATCAGAGGTACGAGCATATTCGCGAAAATGATGGAGTAGGAGCATCCTTCAGCGGAAGCGCCGAACAGCCGGAATATGCCGAGCAGAGCGCCGCAGATGATGCCGTATAAAATCTTCCCTCTCGGCGTAATGGGCGATGTCGCGTAGTCGGTCGCCATAAAGAAAGCGCCGAGCATCAGGCCGCCGCCGCAGAGCTCCTGCACGAGGAACTGTCCGAGGTCGCCGGTCGTCAGATGTCCGCCGAAGAGGATCACAAAGATGGCAAATGTCAGGATATATGTACCCGGGATGCGGATGTCAATGACGCCGCAGGCGATCAGGAAGATCGCGCCGATCAGGATACAGATCACCGAGGTCTCACCTATCGTTCCGGAAATACGTCCGGTAAACATCGCCAGCGTATCTGAGTAAAGTCCGCCGTCGGCCAGGTAGGACAGCGGCGTCGCGCTGCTCGTCGTATCCGTCGCAACCGCCGCAAAGCTGGTCATCGGACCGGTGAACGAGAGAAGCAGGAAGCATCTCGCGCCCAGCGCCGGGTTCATAAAGTTCTGCCCGAGGCCGCCGAACAGCATCTTCACGACGACGATGGCAAAAGCACCGCCGACGATCGCGATCCAGAACGGAATCGTGCTGCTTAAATTCAGCGCAAGCAACAGTCCGGTGACGATACAGCTTAAGTCTCCCACCGACTGCTTTCTGTGCGCGATCTTGTTGAAAAGAAACTCGGATACCAGACAGCTCGCGATCGTCACGACGATCACCGCGAGCGCTCTCGGACCGAAGTTGTAGATACCAAAGACAGTGGCAGGCAGGAGCGCGATGATCACGCAGAGCATGATCTTGTCTGTGCTGACTCTGGATCTTACATGTGGTGACGATGTTACATTATAAAACTCACTCACAAGTACCCACCTCCCTATGCTTTCTTACGTTTGTTTGCCAGTACTGTCTTCTTCATCACGCGGATCGACTGTACGAGGTTCCGTTTCGCGGGACAGATAAAGCTGCAGCTGCCGCACTCGACGCACTCCAGTCCGTTCCACTGTTCAAACAGATCTTCCTGATGATTCTGTGCGTAATCCGCGAGTCTCGACGGAACGATCCGGGAAGGACAGGCTTCCACGCAGCGGCCGCAGTTGATACAGTTCGTCGCCTGCGCCTCCGCCTTCTGAACCTCATCCTCCGTCAGACACAGCAGCGCCGACGTCGTCTTCGTCGTGGGAATATCCAGTCCGAACAGCGCGAATCCCATCATCGGGCCGCCGGAGATGATCTTCTTCGGCTCCGTCTTGAATCCGCCCGCGGCGTCCACGAGCTCACGGTAATTCGTGCCGATGTAAATGGAATAATTCGCGGGATTCGTGATCGCGTCTCCCGTGATCGTCACGATCCGGCGCATCAGCGGCCAGCCGAGCTTCACGGCATTGTAAATGGCGACGATCGTGTCGACATTGTCCACGATACAGCCCGCGTCCGCCGGCAGCATGGTGGAATTAATCGCGCGCTTTGTCGTCGCGTAGATGAGATGGCGCTCGGAACCCTGCGGGTACTTTGTCTTCAGCGCCTTTACCTCCATGTTCGGCTCATCCTTCACCAGGTCGGAAATCAGCTTAATGCAGTCCGGCTTGTTGTCCTCGATACCGAAAATGCCCTTTGCGCCGTCGAACAGGGAAAGAATGATCCGCATGCCGCCGATCAGCTTCTCCGGCTCCTCCAGCATCCTGCGGTAATCGGAGGTCAGATAAGGCTCACACTCCGCACAGTTCGCGATGATCGTATCGATCTTGTCCGGTTCCTTCGGAGATAACTTCACATGGGTCGGGAAACCCGCTCCGCCCATGCCGACAATGCCGGCGTTTTTGATCTTCTCAATGATCTCTTCCTTTGATAATGCCGAGACATCCTCCACTTCTTCGTACTCGACGGATCTGTACTCACCGTCATTTTCAATGACGATCGAATTCACCATATCGCCGACCACCACCCGCCGGGGCTCGATCTTCTTCACCGTCCCGGAAACCGTGGCATAGATCGGCGCGGAGACAAATCCGCCGGCCTCTGCGATCATCTGACCTGCCAGGACAGTATCTCCCACTGCCACGACAGGCTTCGCGGGTGCACCGATATGCTGCGAAAGCGGATACACCAGATCGCCCTGGGGTAAGTATTCGGTGATCGGCTTATCCTTGGACAATTCCTTGCCGTCGTAAGGATGTACGCCGCCCTTGAACGTACATAAACCCATATTCAGCCCTTCTTTCTATAACATTTTAAACAGAGAAAGACATAAAAATGTACTCTCAAATTCGATTCATTATACCACAAAGGAGAAAAAGTTTATAGACTTTCTAAAAAAAAATTCGTATTTGTTAAAATATGTCAAAGAATGTATAAATTTACCGTGAAAATAAAGCTGAAACACTATATAATAAGTGAAACGATCTCTTCCGTACACAGGTTGAATTGCCGAATGGCGACAGGAAAAGGCAGCCAACCGTTCATTTGCGAAGCAGACAGACTGAAAGGAAAACAAACATGATCCACAGAAAAAACAGATTCTCCGCGAAGAACCTTCCTCCTTTTCAGCAGCATTTTCTGACAGAGGATATGCTGCTGTTCGACATCGAGACGACCGGCCTGTCCGCCGAACGCGACCCAATCTACTGCATCGGCTGCGGATACCGCAGGGAAGACGACATTCTCATCGAGCTGTTTTTTGCGGAGAATCCGTCCGCGGAACCGGAGATCCTTTCCGCCTTTTTCACCCTGCTTGAAAATCATGGAACACTCCTGACGTTTAACGGAAACAGCTTTGATATCCCTTTTCTCAGAAAGAGAGCGTCCCGGTATGAGTCTCTGTATTTGGGGGATCCGTTCTCAGAACAGCCGGGCTCCGTAAGATCGGGAAAGCCTGCGCTTTCCGGACATGACGGACACGGAGCAGGATACACTTTCATCGACCTGTACCGGGAAGCGCTCGGCATGAAATCCCTGCTCCTGCTCCCCTCTTACCGTCAGAAATCCATCGAGCGTTTTCTCGGATGTCAGCGCGTGGATCCGTATGACGGAGGCGAACTGATCGGAATCTATCATCGTTATGTAACCGCGCCGAACGCAGAGTCCCTCTCCATTCTTCTGCAGCATAATGAAGAGGACGTCCGTGGAATGTTTGACCTGATCGGTCTTCTCTCATGGCAACAGCTGCGCGACGGAAGATATGAAATCACAGAATCAAAGACCGAACGCATGGATCGATCTTTCTGTTCTCCGGATGAGACTTCCCGTTACTGTGATAAATCAACCGGTTATGATGAGATTTCTTCATATTATAATATAAAAATACGATCGAATTTCGCGTTTCCGAAAGGGATTCGCGTCAGGGATAAGACAGCCTCACTTTTGCTGGATCAGGAAATCGGACAGATCCGGTTCCCGATCCGCCGCGGCATTCTGAAATATTTTTTCTCCGAACCCGAAAACTACTATTACCTGCCGGAGGAGGATTGTGCCGTTCATAAAAGCGTCGGCTCTTTTGTCGATTCCGCCCATCGCAGGAAAGCGACTCTGAAAAACTGCTATACCAAAAAGGAATGCGACTATATCTCCGTTCCCGTAAAATCAGAAAACAGTTCTCCGCGAAAGGAATATCGGGATTCACACAGTTTTCTCGTTCTTCCGGCACAGACGGGGGATGTAAAGGAGTATTTGCTGAAATACTTCTCTCTGTTTTTCGGAAAATAAAGGGTTGTTCCTGCATAAGTTACAGAAACAACCCTGATTTATTCTTATTTCATTTGAATTCAGAATATTCTACTCTTCCGAGCCGGACTCCTCATCCGCGGCTGTCTCGACTGCGGGTTCCTCCTCTGCTGCAAACTCTTCCGCAACTGTCTCCGGAGCGGCAGGTTCTTCTGCGACAGGCTCCTCCACAACGGGTTCTTCCTCAACAGTTTCTTCCGGGGCAGGCTCCTCGGCAACAGGCTCTTCTTCTCTCACCGGCGGCACATAGGAACCGATCGCCTTCATGCTCAGGCTGATCTTGCGCGCGTCCTCATTGAAATCCACGATCTTCGCCGTGATCTCCTGTCCGATATCCAGCACGTCCGAAGGCTTGTCCACATGCTCTCTGGAAATCTGAGATACATGGAGCAACGCGTCCACACCGGGCGCAAGCTCTACAAAGGCGCCGAAATCCGTCATCCGCGCGACACGGCCGGTGACGATATTGCCCGCGGCGAATTTCTCGGACGCATTATTCCAGGGATTCTCCTCCGGGAACTTCACACTGAGCGCGATCTTGGTATCGCGGATATTCTTGATAAACACACGAACCTTCTGTCCGACCTTGAAAATCTTCTTCGGATTATCGACACGTCCCCAGGACATCTCGGAAATGTGAAGCAGTCCGTCCGCTCCGCCCAGATCGATAAATGCGCCGAAATCCGTCAGATTCTTCACGGTACCCTCGATCACATCGCCGACACTGATCCTGGCGAGCAGTTCCTCCTGTCTGCGGAGCTTCTCAGCTACAAGCAGCTGCTTGCGGTTGCCGATAATGCGTCTCCTGCGCGGGTTAAACTCGGTAAGGACGAACTCGATCTCCTGTCCCAGATACTTGCTGAGGTCTCTCTCATAAATGTCCGATACCAGGCTGGCCGGAATGAAAATGCGCGTGTCGTCGATCACAACGCTCAGTCCGCCGTTCAGCACCTGGGTAACCGGTCCTCTCAGAACCTCTCCGCTCTCATAAGCCTCCTCCAGACGCTTGCTGACCTTGTCCGCGGCAAGGCGCTTATATGTAAGTACCACCTGTCCCTCGCCGTCGTTCACCTTCAGAACCTTCGCCTCCATCTTGTCGCCTACGGAAACAACAGTCGTAAGGTCAACACTCGAGTCGTTTGTATATTCGCTGCGTGTAATGATACCGTCAGCCTTATAGCCTATATTCAGGATGATCTCATCCGGTTTAACATCTATAACAATGCCTTCGACTACCTCTCCGTTTCTGATTGTTTTGGAATATTCATCCACCATTTGTTCAAAGTTCATCTCTGACATACTTTTGAACCTCCTCAATTATATTATTAGGGGTAGAAGCCCCCGCTGTAATACCTACGCAATCGAAACGTGAAAAATCGGCATGAACCAGATCTTCTTTCGTTTGTATAAAGTAAGTATTTTGACAATGCTCAGAACAGATTTCACAGAGCTTCCTCGTGTTGGAGCTGCTCTTCCCTCCGATCACGATCATGGCATCCACCCGGCCGGACAGCTCTCTCGCCGCCTCCTGCCGTTCTCGCGTGGCAGAACAGATCGTGTTCTGTACTTCAAAGCGGACAGCACTTTCCGCCGTACTTTTCCTATCATACACTTTTTTTCGGAGAATTTCAACCATATCTTTAAATTTCTTCTGATGAAATGTCGTCTGTGCCGTGACACAGATTTTTTCCTCCCCATCCAGATCCAGATTCGCGGCTTCCTCCTCCGAAAATACCACCCTGCTCCTGCCGGGCTCGGACCATCCGACGATTCCCTCCACCTCCGGATGTTCCGCGTTTCCGACAACCACGACCAGATATCCTTTGCGTGAATACTCCTGAACAATCCGGTGAATCTTTTGCACATAGGGGCAGGTTGCGTCCACCACGTTCAGGCCGGCGCCGGCCAGCGCTTCCTGCTCCGCCGCCGAAACGCCGTGAGAACGCAGGATAACCGTCCCGGTCTTCAGCGCTGCCGCTTCGTCCGTCGAATACAGAATATGAACGCCCCGGTTCTCCAGATCAGAAATCACCTCTTCATTATGAATGATCGGACCGTAGGTATAGACCGACCCCTCCTGTTTTGCCGCTTCCCGGTAAACCAGATCGACCGCCCGGTTCACCCCGAAACAAAAACCCGCTTTTTTGGCCAGCTCCGTCCGCATCCGAACACCTCCGTATAAATATCCCGCAAACCCGTCGTATAAACCGGGTGCGGATCTGCACAATAATCGTTACATGTCTTACGCTCACCAGGCAGTTCATTCCCTCACCGGATATCATCCTTCTCCGTGAACGCCGCGCCCCGGTCGCAGCCCGGCCGCAGCAGCCAGCTCCCGGATCTTAAGGACCACCTCGTCGATATTAAGATCGGAGGAATCCACCGTCACCGCGTCGTCCGCGGCTTTTAGCGGAGCGATTTCCCGGTGCGTGTCCCGGTAATCCCTCTCCTCGATATCCTTCTCAATCTCCTCGAGCGCACAGTTCTGTCCCTTTTCACTCAGTTCCCGCCAGCGGCGGAGCGCCCGCGTATGTACGCTGGCGGTGAGATATATCTTCAGCTGCGCGTCCGGCAGCACACAGGTGCCGATATCCCGGCCGTCCATGATCACGTCGTTTTCAGTGGCCAGCTCCCGCTGCATATCGAGCAGTTTTTCCCGGACAAAGGGATATCCGCTGATGGCGGAAGCCATATTGCCGACCTCCTCACGGCGGATCTGATCCGTGACATCCATTCCGTTCAGGAAGACCCTCTGCTGCCCGTCCACATAGGCCAGAGAAACATGGGATTCCTCGCAGGCCGTGCGCAGAGCCGCGGCATCGTCCGCGGGAATATCCCGTGTAAGAAACGCGTACGCCATCGCGCGGTACATCGCGCCCGTATCTACATATAAAAAAGAAATCATTTCCGCCAGCCATTTCGCGACGGTGCTTTTCCCGGCGCCCGCCGGTCCGTCTATCGCAATATTAAAACTCATGCCTTTTCCTTTCCTTTCACGCGGATTTTCTTCCTGAAAATCACTCCTGAAACCGGCTGTATAGAATTCCCAGTGTGACGTCTCGTAATTAACCGGACTCTATGTACCAGTCTCAACTCCGGTATCATCACGGGACACTGATCCCCGCGAGATATCCTGTCGACCAGGCGATCTGAAGATTGAACCCGCCGGTCACGGCATCCACATCCAGCATCTCCCCGCAGAAATATACTCCGGTTACCAGCTTCGATTCCATCGTGGAAGGATTCACCTCCTTCACGCGAATGCCTCCCCGTGTAATGATCGCCTCATTCCATCCGGCGAGCCCGGTAACGGTGCCCGGAAAATGCTTTAACACCGTCATCAGACGGCGCCTCTCCTCCTTCGTGACCGAATTCACCCTTTTCTCCGGATCAATCCCTGAAAGAAGGATCACGCAGGGAATGATCTTTGACGGAAGGAGTTTACCCAGTGAATTCTTATACTGACGATTTACATTCTCCTCAAAATCGCGGAGGATCCGATGATCCATCTGTTCCTCCGTCAGAGAAGGCTTCAGGTCAATTTCAAAGGAAAGCTCGTCCGCAAAGTATTTATCCGGAATCAGGCTGCTCGCCGTCAGTACGGTCGGGCCGCTTATGCCCTGATGAGTAAACAAAAGCTCACCAAACGCCTCATAGAGCTTCTTTTTACCGGATTTTACCGTAAAAGCGATATTTTTAAGAGACAGTCCCTGCAGTTCCGTGATGTAGTCCTCTTTCACGGTCATCCCGACCAGAGAGGGACGCAGTTCCGTGCAGGTGTGCCCCAGGGCTTTTACAATCTCCCATCCGCTCCCGTCGGAACCCGTGGAAGGACAGGAGCGGCCGCCGGTCGCCAGGATCACCGCGTCGCAGGGAAAGAAGGCAGGGCGAACAGAGGCTTCCGGTTCCCTGCCTCGTTCGAAAGCACCCGGCTCTTTGTCTCGTCCCGCTGCATCCGGTTCTCTGCTTCGTCCCGACGCATCCGGCTCTCTGCTTCGTCCCAATGTGTCCGGCTCTCCCGCGGGCCGGAAGGAAATCCCGCAGACGCTTCCTTCACGCACTTCAATCTCCGTCGCCTCCGTGTGCAGCATCACGCGAACATCTGCGCGCCTCATCGCCTGCTGCAGCGCCTTTATCACATCGGAGGAATGATCCGACTGCGGAAAAACGCGGTTTCCCCGCTCTGTTTTCAGCCGCAGACCCTGTTTTTCAAAAAAATCCATCACTGCCCGGTTGTCAAACCTTGAAAAGGCACTGTACAGAAATCTGCCGTTTTTCGATATATGGTCGAAAAGCTCGTCCGCACCGCAGGCGTTTGTCAGGTTGCATCTGCCCTTGCCGGTGATATAGAGCTTCTTCCCGAGCTTTTCGTTATGTTCAAATAAAGTCACCTCATGTCCGGCCGTACCCGCGGCAAAAGCCGCCATCATGCCCGCGGCGCCTCCGCCGATCACTGCCACCCTGCTCATCCCGCACCTCTTTCGCTGTTATATGAACGGCAGACAGCCTCCCGACGCAGTCCCGGCAGCTCTGCTCATCCAACACCTCTTTCGATGTCATGTGAACGGACATATCTGTGAACACAGCACGCCGTCATCCGTAAAAGTCACAGAGACAGTATATCCTTTTGTCCGCAAAAAAACAACCACGATTTTTTATCACTATAATTGGAAACGAAAAATCACCCGATGCAGGCACCAGGAAAAGTCAAAGTTCTCCGCTGACTCCGTCAGCACGATTTTCCGTTCGGCGTACAGCACGCCGTTCAGATAGATTTTTTCCGTTCCGACAGCGGCGCCCGCCTCCACCGGCGCCGCAAGGCTCTCCGGCAGGTCGTACAGAACCGATATCTCATCCGTATCCGAAACAAATCCGGTGATAATCTCATCCGTACCCGCCGCTTCCACCCTGTCCGGATAGAAAATTTCTCCGTCCCGCACTGCGACCGCACCGGTCAGCGGGAGGGTCCGCACAGTCCCCTCTGAAAGCAGCACCCGATCCGAGTAATGATTGTTTGCATAGTCGATCAGATGCGCGGCGTCCGACCACTTGTATTCGCGGTGGCTCGGCCAGCCGCAGGCCAGCAGCGCGAACGTATAGATATGCTCCCCGTTTTGATACGCTCCCACGTAACAATACCCCGCCTTTGCCGTAAAACCGGTTTTTCCGCTCAGGGCTCCGTCCATGATATCCAGAAAAGAGTTGTGATTCGTCAGGGAATACTGCTTTGTTCCGTCTGTTGTGGAAATCTGCGCCGAAGCGGTCTGCGTGATCGCGAGAAATTCCTCATTCCGGATACAGTATGACATGATCAGGCTCAGATCGTAAGCCGTCGTTCGGTGTTCCCCGCCCTCATCCTCGCCGTCGAGCCCGTTCGGCGTCACAAAATGGCTGTTCATACAGCCGATCTCCTCCGCCTTCTGATTCATCATTTCCGCAAAATCCTCCACGCTTCCGGCAATATGTTCCGCAATGGCGACCGCCGTGTCATTGTGCGACTCAAGCATCAGAGACAGGAGCAGATCCCGCAGATAAAAAGAATCTCCGGCGGAAAACCCGAGCTTCACCTGCGGCATACTGCAGGCATAGTCGGAGACAGTCACAACATCGTCGGGCGATCCTTCCTCAAGAGCCAGGATACAGGTCAGGATCTTCGTCGTGCTGGCATTGGCCATCTGCGTAGTTGCGGACTTTCCGTAAAGAATCCTTCCGGAATCCGCGTCGATCAGAACGGCGGAGGACGCGTACAGAGTCAGATCCTCCTGATGGAAATCTTTAAAATCCGACGCCGGATAAGAATCCGTGTATGCAGCCGCAGCTACAGTCTGAAACTGACCGAAACTATCGCTCCGAACGGCATGATAAGAATCCGTGTGCGAAACCGCAGCTGCGCCGCACGGGAATACAAACGTAAGAGAGACACCGAAGATGATAAAAACCGAAAGAAATTTCCTCAAGCCAGACTCATTCTTTTTTTCTAAATCCTATGAAAGGATATGTGCAAACATTCCTTTTACAGCTCTTCGCACAGAAACAAAATCACCCGGAATTGAGGGAAAAGAACACAGCGCATTTCATCTTACAATCCTGTGCGCAGGAACAAAATGTCGAAAAAAGGGATGGACATGCGCCCATCCCTCTTCGTTATTACTCTTTTACGGCTCGTTCGGCATCTTCCACGCGTCATGGTCGGTATGTAAAAGCTGATGCGACCTGTGTGAAAGCGGCTTTTCGAAATAATCCTCATACGCCTGTATAACGGAAGGATTTTCATGAGAAAATCGCAGCGGGTTATCCTCATCCAGCCGATAAAGGATCTGTCCGCGGACGTCTGCCAGCTCCACACCGTCGCGGATCGGCTGCCCGCCTCCGCCGGAACAACCGCCCGGACAGGCCATGATCTCAACAAAATGATAGTCCGCCTCGCCGGTCTTCACCTTTTCGATCAGACTGCGGGCATTTCCGAGCCCGTGCGCGACCGCTGCCTTCACCTTCATGCCCGCAATCTCGACCTCGGCCTCTTTGATGCCGTCAGGGCCGCGAACCACGGAGAAAGCGTCCGGCGCCGGGTTACGGCCCTCGAGCACGGCATAAGCTGTCCGCAGCGCAGCCTCCATCACTCCGCCGGTCGCACCGAAGATCACGCCCGCGCCGGAGCCGACGCCGAGCGGCATGTCAAACTCTTCCTCCGGAAGAAGCGCCGGGATGATCATCTCCGCTTTTATCACGCGGTCCAGCTCCCGGGTCGTCAGAGAGAGATCCACATCCTGTCCGGCGCCGGCATCATTCATAACCGGAAGCGAACATTCTTTTTTCTTCGCAAGGCACGGCATGATGGACGCACAGAAGATCCGGGAAGGATCAACCCCCAGGATTTCGGCATACCAGGACTTTGTCACGGCGCCGAACATCTGCTGCGGGGATTTCGCGGTCGAGAGATTCGGCGTCAGATCCGGATACTGTGACTTTAAAAAACGCACCCATCCCGGGCAGCAGGACGTAAACATCGGCCACTGATATTCCTCCGGATGGTTCAGGCGCTCGATCAGTTCCGAACCCTCCTCCATGATCGTCAGGTCAGCCGTAAAATTCGTATCAAATACGTAGTCGGCGCCCAGCGCGCGTACAGCGGCCGCCATGCGCTTCTCCGTCGCCATCTCGCGGGACAGGCCGAGTCCTTCGCCCCAGGCAGCACGGACAGCGGGCGCGATCTGAACGACAACGATCTTATCCGGATCGTGAATCGCGTCCATAAGCTTTTCACAATCGTCCCTCTCGTGCAGCGCGCCGACCGGACAATGTGTCACACACTGTCCGCAGACCGCGCAGTCAGAATCTGCGATCTCGATATCGTCCGCCAGACCGACGCTCGTACGTTTTCCCGTATTGACGATATCCCAGATCCCGAGAGTCTGCACCTTCTCACAGATCTGGACGCACCGCATGCATTTAATACATTTACCGGCGTTTCGAATCAGCGGAAACTCACGGTTCCATCTCTTGCGTTCATATTCCCGCGGAAACGGCAGCCGTCCGATATTCAGATCATTTGCGATCTGCTGCAGGGAACAGTTCCCGCTGCGCACACAGGCCGTGCAGTTCGTATTATGTTCGGACAGAATCAGCTCGACATTCATCTGTCTCGCGTGCCTCACCTTTGCGCTGTTCGTGATGACTTCCATGCCTTCGGCCACCTTCGTATTGCAGGCAGCGACAAGCATATCCTTTCCCTTAAGCTCCACTACGCAGACGCGGCAGGCACCGATCTCGTTAATCTCCTTCAGATAACAGAGCGTCGGGATCCGGATCCCGGCCAGAGAAGCGGCCTCCAGGATCGTCGCGCCCTCTCTCACCTGTACTTTTTTATGATTGATCGTGATATTTACCATAACTCCTGACGACCTCCTCTCAGAACCGCGCAGCCGTGGTGATCGCAGCGCAGACAGCGGCTCGCCTCACGCAGAGCCTCCTCCTCCGTCATCGGCAGCTCCACGCCATCGAAACTCTTCTTACGCGTGCAGGCCTCCAGCTCGCGCAGATTCACTCTGCCGCTTGCCACCTTATCATTCAGCTTTGGCTCCGGGATATCCACGTCACAGGTCACCGGATGCTGATAGCCCAGATATTCGTCAATATTCGCTGCGGCGACCTTGCCTCCCTCGATCGCGCGGATCACGGTGGCCGGTCCGAGCACACACTCGCCGCCGGCAAAAATCCCGTCCATCACGGAACGGTTCACTTCCGCAGAAATCCGTCCCCGGTTCACCGGGATGCCGCATTCCGCGAATGGTCCGGACAGGATATCCTGTCCGACCGCGACAAGAATGATGTCGCATTCCATACGTTCCTCCGGTTTGTTCGCGTTACGCGGAGCGGGCCGGCCGTTCTTTACCTGACCGATCACCTGCGGCTGCACCCATAAAGCACAGGCTCTGCCCTCCGCATCCGCCTCTATGCGTACCGGAGCATTTAAAGTCACCATTTCCACACCTTCCGAAAGGGCGCTCACGATCTCAGCCGGAAGGGCGGTCATATCCTCATGCCGTCTGCGGTATACAACCTTTACAGACTCCGCGTGGCAGCGGACAGCCGTCCGCGCGCAGTCCATGGCGACATTCCCTCCGCCGACTACGATAATATTCTTTCCGGTAAAATCCGGATAATTGTCATCTCCGATCTCACGGAGCATCTCTACGGCGGAGACCACGTTCTCACTGTCCTCGCCCTCGATGCGCAGTTTCTTTCCGGTATGGGCGCCGATTGCGATATAAACTGCGTCATACTCGTCACGAAGCCGATTCATCTCCTCCGTACCGATGCGCGTCTGTGTCCTCACCTCAATGCCGGTCGACAGGATCGCATCAATGTCCTGCTGCAGCCGCTCCCGCGGGAAACGGTAATTCGGTATCCCGTAGCGCAGCATGCCGCCCAGATTCTTTTTCTCCTCAAAGACCGTGCACTGATGACCCATCAGCTGCAGGAAATAAGCGGCTGTCAGCCCGCTCGGCCCGCTTCCGATAACGGCGACCCGCTTCCCGGTCGAGGATCCGCATTCCGGTGTCGGTACCGAATCCGAAGACGCGTTGTCCACCACATATCGCTTCAGCGCGCGGATATTCACCGCGTCGTCAATCATCCTGCGGCGGCAGCGCTTCTCACAGGGATGCTCACAGATCAGCGCACAGGCGGTCGGGAACGGATTGTCCTTGCGGATCAGACGGATCGCATCATCCGCCCGCCCGGCGCCCGCCAGCGCAATGTATCCAGGCACGTCCACATGGGCCGGGCAAAGTGTCACGCAGGGGATCGGCTGTTCAAAGGAACCGGAACACCGGTGCCGCTGCACATGGGAGAGATAATCCTCCTCAAAACCTTCCAGTCCGCTCAGTACCATGTTCGCCGCCTCAAAACCGATCGCGCAGTCCGCCGAAGCACGGATATTCTCCGCCGTATGCCGGATCATATGGAGCGTCTCCATCGTTGCGCGGTTGTCCAGGACATCCTCCAACATCTTCGCCAGCTGTCCGAGACCGATCCTGCAGGGAACACACTTCCCGCAGGTCTGTGCGTGACAGACCTGCAGGATCGCCAGCTGCTGCTCCACCGCGCAGACTCCGATCGGATTCGCTGCGATTCGCTGGGCAATCTGTGTTCTCAGCACTTCACCGGCCGCACGCATCGTACCGGTTTCCACTACTGATAATCTGCTCATACTTTCTCCTCCTCGTCATATACATCATTTGTATTATCCGGAGCGGGCACCTGCTGCTTCCCTCCAAAACAAAATCCGCGGGTACCGCTCATCTTTGAACAATAATGTTAATATATTAACATGAATCCGTAAAACTGGCAATCAGAATATACAAAAACTCTGCCGAAATACGACAGAGTTTTTGCATATTTCTATTCTATTTGATCTACAGATTCAGCTTCAGCTGGACTTCCTCCTGCGCCTCCTGCTTCATCTCCTCGATCTGTTCCGGATCCGGCGATGGCAGGTCATCCACTGACTGTACGCCGAAGCAGCGCAGGAACTCTTCCGTCGTGCCGAACAGAATCGGCCTGCCCGGTGCGTCCAGCCGGCCGAGCTCACGGATCAGATCATACTCCAGCAGACGGTTGATCGCGTGCTCACAGGAAACGCCTCGGATTTTCTCAATCTCCGCCCGTGTGACCGGCTGTTTATAGGCCACGATCGACAGCGTCTCCAGTACAACGTCCGTCAACACATGTTTCTTCGGCTGCTTTGCGACCCGGATCAGGTACTCATACTGGCTGACTTTTGTACACATCTGATAAGCGCCGTCCAGTTCGATGATCTGAAGCCCGCTCCCGCTTGATCGATAGCGGTCCGTCAGTTTCTGTATGACCAGTTCGGCATCCTTTTCCGATATCTCCAGAGCGGCCGCTATTTTCGACAGCTCCACGGCGTCTCCCATGGCAAACAGGATGGCCTCCGCAGCCGCCTCATATTCTTCTATTCTCAAATCGTTTTCCCTTTCTTTCCTCATCCATGCTGCAGGATCTCCGCACGGAAATCTGTCATTCCCCGGATGTCCCCTCCTGCCTGCGGGAAGTC
>JAJQDV010000065.1:18266-34535 GCA_021202015.1 Clostridiales bacterium
TCCCCGGATGTCCCCTCCTGCCTGCGGGAAGTCTGCACGGAAATCTCTATATCCCCGAATGTCTCCTCCTGCCTCGCGCAGATCAGCCCTGTCCGCATCAGCTCCAGAACCGCCAGGAAAGTGACCACCAGTTCCACCTTACTGTTCTGCCTCTCCAGAAGCTCCCGGAACGAAAACGTCTGATGCGTCCTCATATATCGATCCAGGAAGACCATCTTCTCCTCGACGGAAAACTCCTCTTTCTCGATCTGGCCGAACTTCGACCGGATCGGGTCGACCTTATTCTCCTGCCGGCTCATCACAGAATCAAAAATCTCCTGAAGGACGCGAAGGTCAATCCCCCTCGTCAGCTGCTCCATGTCCACGGGCGCCTCATACTCCCGCACCTCGGGCGGAATCGTCTGCGGCCGATATATCCTGCGGCCCGCCTCCACCTGCCTGTCCTTCAGCTCCATGGACATATATCTGTACATCTTATGCTGCAAAAGCTGTTCCACCAGACCGGCACGGGGATCCTCCTCTTCCTCATCGGCATCCTCCTCCTTCGGCAGAAGCCAGCGCGCCTTGATATCCAGAAGTGTCGCCGCCATCACGAGAAACTCACTCATGATATTCAGATCCTGTCTCTGCATCTCCCGGATATACGCCAGATACTGATCCGTGATCTCAACGATCGGAATATCGTAAATGTTTACTTTATTTTTATCTAACAAATGAAGAAGAAGGTCCAACGGGCCCTCAAACACTTCCAGTTTTACATTCAGATCCATACTTCTATTCTACAGAATACAAAAATAAATGCAAGATTTTTTTATTCATTCTGGCTTTTCAGCATAAATACAAACATCAAAACATATCATACTTCTCTTTTTTAATCATAAACATGTAGTAAACTCCGTAAACAGGTAGCCTGATGAAAAAAATATTCTCCCTGCTGTTTTGCCTGCTTCTTCTTCTCATAAACCCTCTCATCCTCTCTGCCGCGCAATCCGAACCGGAGATCTCCGCCCCGTCCGTATTGCTGATGGATGCCGATACCGGAACCGTTCTCTACGCCAAAGATGAGGAAACCGAGCGTCCCCTGGCCAGCGTTACGAAGGTGATGACGTTGCTTCTGATCTTCGAAGCCCTCGACGCGCAGCAGATTTCCCTGAATGATACCGTGACCGTATCCGAACACGCGGCAAGCATGGGCGGTTCCCAGGTCTACCTGGAGGCCGGCGAGACCCAGACCGTGGAAACACTGATCAAATGTATCGTCATCGCCAGCGCAAACGACGCCAGCGTCGCCATGGCAGAGTACATCTCCGGCTCCGAGGAGGCTTTCGTCGAACAGATGAATGAAAAAGCCGCCGCGCTCGGCATGGAGCACACCCACTTTGTCAATGCCTGCGGTCTCGACGCGGACGGCCATTACTCCTGCGCGCTGGACATCGCGCTGATGTCACGGGAACTGACCGTCAATCATCCCGATATTTTCGACTATACCTCCATCTGGATGGAGGATATCACGCATCACACAAGTAAGGGCGACACTCTTTTCACCTTAAGCAGCACCAATAAGCTCTTAAAACAATATGAATACGCCACCGGATTAAAAACCGGATCCACCAGCCAGGCGAAATTCTGCCTTGCCGCAACCGCAACGAAAGACGATGTCAACCTGATCGCCGCGATCATGGCCGCCGAAGACAGCGCGACCAGGATCGCAGACGCCATCAGTCTCTTCGAGTGGGGGTTCGCAAACTGCCGTGTCCTGGCGGACGAAAATACGGATACCCTCGGGGACATTCCGGTGACTGGAGGAACGGACAAAAACCTTGCGATTCAGTACAGCGGCGCCTTTCGTTATCTTGATACCACCGGATCTTCGGAGGAACTGACCAAAACCCTCTCCCTTCCGGAATCTCTCGAAGCCCCGATCGCAGAAGGCGAAACTGTCGGCAAAGCCGTTTATACTCTGGGCGACACGGAAGTCGGAGAAATTGAAATCATCGCGGCCGAATCCATACCCGAGCTCACCCTGCGGGACGCCGCAGCTCAGATATTCCATCTCCTCTTTCTTGGAAAATCCTGAGTATCTTCTTTTTCGTTGTTTTCGTCCGTTCTCGTCCTCCCGGCATACAGACGAATTCTTCTTTTTCCTTGTTTTCGTCCGCTTTCGCTCTCCCGGTCTACGGACGAATTCTTCTTTTTCCTTGTTTTCGTCCGCTCTCGTTCTCCCGGCATACGGACGAATTCTTCTTTTTCCTTGTTTTCGTCCGCTCTCATCCTCCCGTAACGTTGTGGCCGGACTCGAAAAACAATTCAGACAGGAAAGCCTTTTGTCCGAATGAATTCGTTTTCCGTGCCCGGCCACAGCCAGAAACCACAGCAACCAGAAACCACGGCAACCAGAAACCACAGCAGCCGTAATCTACAGCAGCCGATCCATCGTCACCGTTCCCCAGCTTCTGCTCCCGGAACTCTCCACCTCCTGAGCGGAATAAAACAGCCGCATCTTTACCTCATTCGGCGTCAGCGAAGGATACGCGTTCAGGAGAAGCGCGATCATCCCGGTCAGCACAGGCGCCGCCATCGAAGTGCCGCTCTTTCTCGTATAACCGTTTCCTTTATTTGAACAGCTCAGGATATTGGTTCCCGGCATCAGGATCTCCGGCTTCACAACGCATTCATCGGTCGGTCCTCTCCCGGAGTAGCCCTTTCCCCGCTGCAGGTTCCACTCGTCGTCAATGCTTCCCACGGTAATGATTTTTCTGGAAATGCCGGGGCTTGTGACCGAATGCGCCTCCGGCCCGTTGTTTCCCGCCGCTGCGACAACGACAATTCCCCGGTCCCAGGCTTCCTCAACGGCGTCGAGAAGACGTTTTTGCATATCCGGCCGCACTTTTTCAGTCATACCGACGGAAATATTCATGATTCTTACCGGCGGATGCCGTTTCCGGTTCTGTCCGATCAGATCCTCTACGGCGCGACAGGTATCTGCGATCTTACCGTTTCCGTTACGATCCAGCACTTTCACCGCAAAGACACTGCACGCCGGGGCGACACCGTGCAGCCCTGTACGGTTATTCGCGGCGATGATCCCGGTGATATGCGTCCCGTGTCCGTTATCGTCATAAGCGCCCTGCCGGTTTCCGATATAATCCTTAAATTCTGCGACGCGTCCCTGCAGATCCGCGTGCATGAACACCCCCGTATCCAGAACCGCAATGCAGATTCCCCGGCCGAACAAGCCGCATGCATAGGCGTGCTGTGCTTTTATTTCTTCTAAGATTCGTTGCATGTTATCTGTTTATCCTATACGAATATGATATATTACGGATTGCTGCTCTGCATAAGTTCGATAACGGAAATCAAAGATTTCCTATCTCACTTATCCCGCAATCCTTATCTCATCATATGTAAAAACCGCCGCACAGTTTCCTGTGCGGCGGCCGATATCCGTCTCCGGCATGTTTACTTTCTGTTTTTAACATCTTTCATACTGAAGCTGATCCTGCCCATGCGATCCTTGCCGAGGCAGACAACCGTCACTCTGTCTCCCAGAGTCAGGACATCCTCCACGCGGTTGATGCGCTGTCTGGAGATCTTGGAAATATGAACCAGTCCCTCCTTGCCGGGCGCAAACTCGATGAAAGCGCCGAACTCCTTGATGCTGACGACCTTGCCGGTGAAAATCTGTCCCTCCTCAAAGTCGGTCACAATGATATTGATATATTCCTGCGCCTTTGCCATCATCTCGGCGTCGGTACCGCAGATCGAGACATTCCCGTCATCGTTAATGTCGATCTTCACGCCGGTCTCCTCGATGATCGCGTTGATCGTCTTGCCGCGCTGACCGACCACATCGCCGATCTTCTGCGGGTCGATCTGCATGGAAATAATCTTAGGCGCGTACTGGTTGACCGTCGGGCGGGGCGCGTCGATCGCCTTCGCCATAACCTCATCCAGAATATAGAGTCTCGCCTCTCTCGTCCTGGCGATGGCCTCCTCCACGATCGGCCGGGTCAGTCCGTGAATCTTGATATCCATCTGGATCGCGGTGATGCCGTCATGCGTGCCGGCCACCTTGAAATCCATATCGCCGAAGAAATCCTCCAGCCCCTGGATATCCGTCAGTACGATGTAATCGTCATCCGTCTCACCGGTCACCAGCCCGCAGGAAATCCCCGCGACGGGCTTTTTAATCGGAACACCGGCGGCCATCAGAGACATCGTGGACGCGCAGATGCTCGCCTGTGAGGTGGAGCCGTTCGACTCAAACGTCTCGGAGACGGCACGAATCGCGTAGGGAAACTCCTCCTCGCTCGGAAGCACCGGAATCAAAGCCTTCTCCGCCAGTGCGCCGTGACCGATCTCACGGCGTCCCGGTCCTCTGGGCGGCTTCGTCTCACCCACCGAATAGGACGGGAAATTGTACTGGTGCATGTACCGCTTGTTCGTGATATTCTCATCCAGTCCGTCCACCCGCTGCATGTCGGACATCGGAGCCAGCGTCGTGATGGTACAGATCTGTGTCTGGCCCCGCGTAAACATCGCGGAACCGTGAACGCGGGGGATCAGATCCACCTCCGCCGCCAGCGGACGGATCTCCGTAATCGCGCGTCCGTCCGGACGCTTATGATCCTGCAGGATCATCTTGCGCACGATCTTCTTCTGATACTGGTAAATCGCCTCGTCGAGAACGGCCAGCCATTCCTCATTCTCAGCAAAAGCCTCCTCGAGCTTCTCCGTGATCTCACGGATATTTTCCTCGCGAACCTGCTTTTCATCCGTGAAGACAGCCTCCTCCATCGCTTCGGGAGGAACGATCTCCCGGATCGCGGCAAACATCTCGTCCGGGATCGCGCAGCTGGTGTAGGTATGCTTTTCCTTCCCGACCTCGGCGACGATCTCGTTGATAAAGGCGTTGATCTGGCGGTTCACCTCATGAGCCATGTAGATCGCCTCGATCATTTTGTCCTCTTTTACCTCGTTCGCGCCCGCCTCGATCATAATCACCTTATCCATCGTGGAAGCAACTGTCAGCTGAAGATCCCCCTCGTCCCAGATCTGCTGGGAAGGATTGACGATAAACGCTCCGTCCTTTATACCGATCTGCGTCGTCGCGCACGGACCGGCAAACGGAATATCCGAAATACAGGTGGCGATCGACGAACCGATCATGGCGAGAAGCTCCGGACGATTCTCCGGATCCACGCTTAAGACAAGGTTATCTAATAATACATCATTGCGATAGTCCTTAGGAAACAGAGGACGCATCGGACGGTCAATGACACGGGCCGTCAACACGGCATTCTCAGACGCCTTGCCCTCCCTCTTATTGAATCCTCCGGGAATTTTCCCAACAGAATACATCTTTTCCTCGAACTCCACGCTCAGCGGAAAGAAATCAATGCCCTCCCGCGGTTTGTCCGATGCCGTTGCCGTAGAAAGCACGACGGTATCGCCGTAATGCATCAGCGCCGCTCCGTTTGCCTGAGCGGCAACGCGGCCGATATCGACGCTCAGCGTCCGACCGGCCAGTTCCATAGAAAATGTTTTCTTCATTCTGTTTTCCTCGTACTATCTGCGAATACCCAATTTGGCAATCAACTCACGATATCCTTCCAGATCATTCTTCTTCAGATAATCCAGCAGGCCTCTTCTCTGTCCGACCATCTTATACATGCCGCGTCTGGAATGCTTATCCTTAGGATGTACCTTCAGATGCTCGGTGAGCTCCTTGATCCTTGCTGTCAGAATGGCGATCTGTACCTCCGGCGAACCCGTGTCCCCCGGCTGCCTGCCATACTCCTCGATAATTGCCGTCTTTTTTTCCTTTGAAATCATTTTGATTTCCTCCTTATAAAAAATACAGGGAACGGCATAAAGCCGATTCCTCTGCGCCGGATACAGGGCTGCGCAAACAGCCGTTCCTCGTGCGTCCGCGCGCATCAGTGAATACCGCCCGTCAGGAACCGTCGATTCCCGACTGTGGGCTACCAGGTGCAGGTCGGAACATCCTGGCACTGAGTAAGGGCTGAAAGCCCACATGTACGAACTATAGCACAAAACCCTTCTGTTGTAAATGATTTTTATCGACTTTCATAGATGTATATTTGCTTCACTATATTCAGCGGCCGATGCCCGGTCCGCCGCGATCTGTTCACGCAGCGATTCCAGAGAATCAAACTTTTTCTCCGGCCGCAGATATTTCAGGAAAGCCACCCGGACCTCCTCATCATAGATCCGGCGGTCGAAATCCAGAATATGGGTCTCCACACCGACCGGACGCGTTCCCCCGACCGTCGGCTTGCAGCCGACATTTGTCACGCCGCGATATTCTTCCCCATCTGCCGTGACAGAGGAAATATAGACGCCGTACGGCGGAAGCAGCTTCTCCTCCGGAGGGAGCTGGTTGATCGTCGGAAATCCGATCTTCCTGCCGATCTCCTTCCCGTGCGTGACCGGAGCCGTGAGAAAATACGGATATCCGAGCAGGAGATTAGCCTCCTCCAACCGTCCCTCACAGATCAGTTTCCGGATGCGGGTGCTGCTGATATCCTCACCGCCGTATTGGATCTTGTTCACGATAACGGCGCGGTAACCGAACTCCCTTTCATATTTTATTAAATCCGCCGGACTCCCGCTTCGGTTTCGCCCGAAACGAAAATCCGACCCGGCAACGATCTGTCGGACCTGTATTTTCGTCGTAAGCATTTTTAAGAATGAATACGGATCCGTCCGTTTCAGTTCCTCCGTAAACGGACACTCGATCACATAATCGATGTCCGCCGACGCAAAGATCTCTTCTTTCTCACTGTTTGTGGAAAGCACACGGCGATCCGCCTCCTGCAGCGACCGGGGCGGAATATTAAAAGTAAAGGCCACGCTTTTATATCCCGACTGCTTTCCCTTTTTCAGCTCCCGGATCAGATACTTGTGCCCCAGATGCAGACCGTCAAATTTTCCGAGTGAGATCACGGACGGCTCCCGAATCGAAAAATCAAGCGTATTCCTGATATATTTCATCTGTTTCTCCTGTCATCTGCCAGAAATGCTTTCGACCCCGGCATCATCAGCTTTATGAACGCTTCAGTCATCCGAATCATCCGGCAGGAACATTTTCACCGGGACAAAGTTGTCTCCCTCGTCGGAATATCTGTAGATCGCGCAGAACTGTCCCTCCGAATCCAGAACACGAAAACGCAGCTTTGACAGTTCCGTGGCGCGCAGCTCCTCATTCCGGTCGTCCGACATCCAGACGAGCATACGGGGACTGATGGGATTCCCGTTGTACAGCAGACGGTCCTCCATCCATTTTGTCTGCAGTGCCGGCAGGTCCTGAAAAACATCCTCCAGCGGACGGATAATGTTCTCCAGCTTTCCCGCGTCCTGCATGGCCTGAATCTCATCGAGCCGATGCGCGTTTTCCAGCGAATAGCCCGCCGCCTCCGTGCGAATCAGCTGCTGCAGCGCCGCATGGCAGCCGATCTTTTCGCCGATATCATGACAGAGCGTCCGGATATAGGTGCCTTTGGAGCAGCGGATGCGCATGGTGATCCTCGGGATATCGAGTTTTTCTATATTAATCTCATAAATATGAATCCTCCGGGGCTTGCGCTCTACCGTTTTTCCCTCCCGGGCCAGATCGCAGAGTTTTTTCCCGTCTACCTTCAGTGCGGAATACATCGGCGGTATCTGATCGATTTCACCGATGAACTCCGACACCGCCTTCCGGATCACCGACTCGGTGATCTGATCGGTCGGACTTTCAGACAGCACCTTTCCGGTCATGTCCTGCGTGTCGGTCTCAACGCCCAGCAGCATGACGGCGCGATAGGTCTTATCCCTGTCTGTGAGCAGATCGCAGGCCTTTGTCGCCCTTCCGAGACAGACCGGCAGGACGCCCTCAGCCTCCGGATCCAGCGTCCCGGTATGCCCGATCTTTTTCTGGCCGCAGATCCCCCGCAGCTTCGCGATCACATCAAAAGAAGTGTAACCGCGCTCCTTATATACATTTAAGATTCCGTGATACATAACTGTTCCTCTATCTTTGACAATAAACTTTCCCTGATCGTATCCAGTTCTCCCGAGGTGTTCGCGCCGGCCGCTCTCGCATGGCCGCCTCCGCCGAACTCCATGGCGATCTTCGCCACATCCACATAAGACGAGGAGCGCAGACTGATCTTATATCCGCCGTCCGTCTCATAGAGAAAGACGGACACCTCCACCCCGGCAGTGGAGCGCAGCACGCTTACAATCCCGTCCAGATCCTTTGACGTCACGCCGCAGGCCACAAGATCCGCCCTCGTGAGCGCGGTAAAAATGCATTTCCCATCCAGGAAAAGACGGCTGTCCAGCAAAGCCTTTCCCCAGATTTTCTGCTGGACAAACGTGCGGATATACCAGGTCTCATCGACGATCTTCGGATAATCGATTCCCTTTCCCATCAGCTCGCCCGCAATCCGCATTGTCCGCGGCGAAGTGCAGGAATACTGAAAAATGCCGGTATCATGGGCAATGCCCACATACAGGCATTCCGCAATTTCCTTTGTGATCCGCCTGGGATCCATCATCAGATAAACGAGCTCGGAAGCGGAACTGGCATCCGCCTGTATCTCATTGATTTCAGCAAAACCGGGATTCGTCACATGATGATCCACGCAGACCGTATGCCCGGCCGCGGAAAAAATCTTCGCCGCATTGCCGAGCCGTCCTTTGTCCGCGCAGTCCAGCGCCAGAAAAAGATCACAGGCTTCGGTTCTCTCCGCCTGTTTCGCGGAACGGATCTGATCGGCGTTTTTAAGAAACGCAAACTTATCCGGTATCTGCTCCAGATACAGATTGACACGGATCTCAGGATAGTATGTGCGGATATAATTGTAAACCGCGAGACAGGAACCCACGCAGTCCCCATCGGGATTGACATGCCCGGCGATTGCCGCCGTCCTCACGGAGGAAAGCAGGGAATCCAGTGTTCTCATGACTTTCTGCCTTCCTTTCTGCTGAGATCGTCAATCATTTTCGACATGCGGACTCCGTATTCGATGGACTGATCCGCAATAAACCGGATCTCCGGCGTATGGCGCAGATTGAGAGAGGACGCAAGGCATTTTCTCACATACCCCGACGCGCTCAGGAGACCCTCCATGGTCTCCCGCTGCTCCTCCTCATCGCCGAGAATACTGATGTACGCTTTGCAGGTCTTCAGATCCGGCGCGACCTCGACCAGAGTGACCGACGTCATCGGATGAATGCGCGGATCCTTAATCTCATCGCGGATGATCCGGCTCAGCTCGTGCATTACCTCTTCATTTAAACGCGCGTTCTTTCTGCTGTTCTTTCTCATCAGCGCGGAACCTCCACCATCTTATAGGCCTCAACGACGTCAAGCTCCGCAATGTCATCGAATCCCTCAAACACAAGACCGCATTCGTAACCGGCCTTTACTTCCTTTACGTCATCCTTGAAACGCTTCAGGGAGGCGAGGGATCCCTCGTAGATCTGCGAGCCTTCCCGCGTTATGCGAATCAGGCAGCCACGCTCGATCGTGCCGTCCAGAACATAGGAACCGGCAATATTTCCGACGCCGGACGCCTTAAAGATCTGACGGATCTCCGCGTGCCCGATCACGCTCTCCTCATAGATCGGATCCAGCATTCCCTTCATCGCGGCCTCGATGTCCTCAATCGCTTTATATATAATATTGTAGAGACGGATGTCGACATTCTCCTGCTCGGCGACGGATTTCGCGATCGGATCCGGCTTGACATTGAATCCGATGATGATCGCGCCGGACGCCGCGGCAAGCGATACGTCGGACTCGTTGATCGCGCCGACGCCGCCGTGGATCACTTTTACAACAACCTCCTCGTTCGAGAGCTTTGACAGACTCTGCTTTACCGCCTCGACAGATCCCTGCACATCCGCCTTCACAACCAGATTCAGTTCTTTTAAACTGCCCGACTGAATCCGGGAAAAGAGATCGTCCAGAGACATCCTCGCCCTGGTCTCGGCCAGAAGTCTCTCCTTCTCCTGGGAGACAAAGGTGGAGGCAAATTCTTTCGCTTCCTTTTCCGTGTCGCATACGACAAACACTTCTCCGGCATTGGGTACGCCGTTTAAGCCCAGCACCTCCACCGGTGTGGACGGCCCCGCCTCCTTCACACGGCGGCCGCTGTCGTCGATCATCGCGCGCACCTTTCCGGAACAGCTTCCCGCGGCCACACTCTGGCCGACTTTTAAGGTTCCCTTCTGCACCAGGACAGTGGCGACCGCGCCACGGCCCTTATCCAGCTGCGCCTCAATGACCAGGCCGCGCGCATTCCGGTTCGGATTGGCCTTTAACTCCAACACCTCGGCGCTCAGAAGAACCATCTCCAGAAGCTCCGTGATGCCCTCGCCGGTATGGGCGGAAACAGGCACACAGATCGTGCTGCCGCCCCAGTCCTCCGCGACAAGCTCATACTCGGTCAGTTCCTGCTTCACCCGCTCGACATTCGCGCCCTCTTTATCGATCTTGTTGATCGCGACAATAATCTCGACCCCGGCGGCCTTCGCGTGATTGATCGCCTCGATCGTCTGCGGCATCACGCCGTCGTCCGCGGCCACAACGAGGATCGCAATATCCGTGGAATTCGCGCCGCGCATACGCATCGCGGTGAAAGCCTCATGTCCGGGCGTGTCAAGGAAGGTAATCTTCTGATCGTTGATCGTCACAACGGAAGCGCCGATCGCCTGTGTGATGCCGCCGGCCTCTCCGGCGGTCACACGCGTATTGCGGATCGCGTCCAGCAGGGAGGTCTTTCCGTGATCGACATGGCCCATCACACAGACAACGGGAGGTCTGGAAACCATTTCCGCCTCGTCCTCCGCCTCTTCCTTCAGAAGCTCGGCGATGACGTCGATCTTCTCCTCCGGCTCCGCGATGCAGTTAAATTCCAGTGCGATCTCCTCCGCCTTCTCATACTCGATCTCCTGATTGACCGTCATCATGATGCCCTGCAGGAACAGCTTTTTCACGATCTCCGAAGGCTGAACCTTCAGCGTATCGGCAAGCTCGCGGATCGTCATGATCTCCGGGAGAACAACATTGCGGATCTCATCGGTCTTTTTCGTGCCCGGAGCCTGCGGAACCGCGTTCCGTTTTCTGTGGCCCGTCTTTTTCTCAAGATTGACGAAATTTTCCTGCTTTTTATTCTTCTTATCGTAGGTCTGTTTTTTCTTTCTTGTGTTGGCGTTCGCGCCGCTGTTCCTGGAATCTTTTCCCCGAAGCTCCTCCGCGGAAGGTCTGGCGGCATCGCGGTTTATCCGCGGCGTTCCCTGGTCTGTCCGGCCCCTCGAATCTTTGTAACGACTCTGATTATCCGTTCTGCCGTTTCGATCACCAGAACGATTCTGGGAATAGCCCCGAGAATTCTGTCGATTCTTCTGAGCGTTGTTCTCACCTTTTTCAGATCGGCCATATCTGTCGCCTTCCTGCCCTGTCGGCCTCTCGGACGATCTCCGTCTCGAGCGGTCCCCGTTTGTGTAATCCGAATGCTGCGGACGGTTCCCCGTTCTGTCCTGTCCGGAACGATCATAGCTCCTGCGCTCCGGTCTGCCGCCGGATCCCTGCTGCGGGCGATTTCCGCCTTCTCTTGCAGGACGCTGCGGGCGATCCTCCGCTGTACGATTCACACGCTCTGCGCCCGGACGACCCGTATTCTCCCCGGCCGGACGGTTCGTGCGCTCCTCCGCAGGGCGGCTCATGCGTTCTCCTTCCGGGCGGACGGGACGCTCTCCCGCGGGTCGGCTTATGCGTTCCCCCTGCGTGTGCGCGGGACGCTCTCCTTCCGGACGGTTCGGGCGTTCTCCTTCGGAACGATTCACACGCTCCCTCTCCGGACGAACCGGGCGTTCCCCGGCGGGGCGGTTCCTGCGTTCTCCCTCCGGGCGGGCGGGGCGCTCCCCGGCAGGACGATTTCTGCGTTCTCCTTCCGGGCGCGAAGCCCTTTCATTTGTGATGCGCGTCTGATTCTCGCCTTTTCGTCGCCCTCCTCTGCGGTCTCCCAGCTTGCTGTTCTGAGGATTATAAACCGCGGAAATCGTCGCCTTCTTCTTAGGACGTTCTTTTTTCTTTTCCCCATCCGGTCCGGCGGTTTCCGCCGATGCGGAATCTTTTTTGCCGAATTTGTTTCTCACAAGGGAAACAGCGCTCTCATCCAGCGAGCTGGAATGACTCTTTATCTCTATATTCTGCCCGGAAAGGAAATCAATAATTTCCTTATTTGATATACCCAGTTCCTTCGCCAGATCATACACTCTCATTTTTGCCATACTTTTTCCTCCCTGTTCAGTTGCGAAACAAACTTCAGCTGTTTTTCGACGGAATCCGCAAATCCCGGATGGGTCACAGCTGCCACGGACCGATATTCCCTGCCGATACATCTCCCGAGATTCTCCTTATCCGAATAAAACCAGAGGGGAACCCCATAAAAATCCGTCATGTTCTTCATTTTCTTCTTTGTATTATCGGAAGCGTCTCCGGCGACAACGACCAGAAAAGCCCGGCCTTCCTTCACAGCTTTTTCGGCGCAGAACTCTCCGCTTGCAATCTGTCCCGCCTTCTGAGCCAGGGAAAGACCCGATAGTATTCTGTCATTTGGCAATCGCGCTCATCTCCTTTTTTAATTGTGCGGCTGTCTCCGCCGGTATCTTCACCCTGAAAGAACGCTCCAGTCCATGATTTTTCATCGCAAGCTCCAGGCACTCCGGGCTCTTACAGACATAAGCTCCGCGTCCGTTTTTTTTTCCGGTCTCATCCACACAGAATACGCCGTCCTGTGTCCGAACAACACGGATCAGATCGCGCTTTTCCTTCATTTGCCGACACCCGACGCACACACGCATCGGAATTTTCTTACTCATCCTCGTTCCCTTCCTCAGAATCCGCATCCGCGTACTCTTCGTCGGAATACCCTCCATCCGGATCATCGCCGTCCGCGTACTCTTCGTCAGGATAATCGCCGTCCGCGTATTCCCCGTCGGAATATTCGCCGTCCGCGTATTCCCCGTCGGAATATTCGCCGTCCGCGTACTCCCCGTCGGAATATTCGCCGTCCGCATACTCCTCATCCGGATACGCGCCGTCTCCATCTATCTCATCATCCAGCCAGGATGCATCATCATAATCATAACCATCATAATCCTCGTAATCCTCGTCTTCATAATCCGTCTCATAATCAATAAAATCGCCGGCCTCCCGAGCCTGTGTCTCACTCTTAATGTCAATCTTGAAACCGGTCAGACGCGCGGCAAGTCTGGCATTCTGCCCTTCCTTGCCGATTGCCAGGGACAGCTGATAATCCGGGACGATGACCTTCGCGGTCTTCTCCTCGCTGTCCGCAATGACGGAAATCACCTTCGCCGGGCTCAGCGCGTTCTGGATCAGCAGCGCCGCATTGTCATCCCAGTTGATGATATCAATCTTCTCCCCATTTAAAATATCTACTATGGCGTTCACGCGGGAACCGTTCATGCCGACGCACGCGCCGACCGCGTCCACATCCGGATCCTTCGACCACACCGCCATCTTCGTCCGGCTGCCGGCCTCCCGGGAAATACTCTTGATCTCGACAATCCCCTCCCGAACCTCGGCCACTTCTTCCTCGAACAGACGCTTCACCAGCTCCGGATGCGTCCGGGACACCAGGATCCGGGGACCCCGGTTCGTCAGCTTCACATCCAGAATGTAAACCTTCACGCGCTGTGTCGGCTCAAAGGTCTCGCCCTTGATCATCTCGTTTTCGCTTAAGATCGCGTCGGCCTTCCCGAGATCGATGCTGACATTTTTGCCGATATATCGCTGTACGATACCGGTCACGACATCCCTGGACTTTCCATTGAACTGATCGTAGATCACCCTCCGTTCTTCCTCACGGATCTTCTGCAGGATGACATTCTTGGCATTCTGCGTGGCAATCCGTCCGAAGCTCTTCGACTCGATCTCCTGCCGCACAATATCCCCGACGTCATACTTCTCATCGCGAAGCTTCGCCTCCGCCAGACTGATCTCCAGTACGGGATCCTCTACCTCCTCAGCCACCGTCTTTTCCGCATAAACATGAATTTCAAAGGTATCCGGATCGATCTCTACTTTTACATTATCCGCCTTGCCGAAATGGTTCCGGCAGGCCGTGATCAGGGAATTCTCGATCGCCTCAAGCAGAACCTCCCTGCTGATATTTTTTTCTTTTTCAATAATTGCGATTGCTTCCCTCAGCTCGCTGCTGTCACTCTGTTTATTATTTTTTACGGTCCTTGCCATTTTGCCTTTCCTCCTCCATGATCATCAAAAATCCAAAGCAAGTCTGATCAGCGCAATATCCTTTTTTTCAAACGTCCGTGTCTCCTCTCCGGAAACCAGCGTTACGGTATCCTCCGTCCAGGCCGTCAGCACTCCGGTAAATTCCTTTTTCCGGTCGATCGCGCGGTAGGTGCGGATCTCAATCTCCTTCCCCTTACTGCGGACATAATCCTTTTCCTTCTTCAGCGGACGTCCGAGCCCCGGCGAACTCACCTCAAAAATATAGGAGTCGTCGATAAAATCCTCCTCGTCCAGAAGATCGCTCATTCTGCGGGACACAGCCTCGCAGTCGTTCACCGTGATACCGCCCTCTTTATCAATATAAGCGCGCAGATACAGGGAACCGCCCTCCTTCACATACTCCACGTCGACCAGTTCAAACCCGAACTCTTCCATCAGCGGAAGAAGAAGCGCCTCCGTGCGCGATTCGATATTTTCTCTCTTTGACATCTCCGGCCTTTCCTACAATAATGAAGAGTGGGCTCACACCCACTCTTCTACCATCCACTATATAAAAACATCATTACCACTTTAGCACAATTTTCGCAGATGTCAAGGATTTTTTAAAACAAAATCAAATAATAAACGGAAATTGAAAAATGACGCATTTCGAAAATCAGCCGAGTTCCCGCTCCGCCATATCCAGCGCCCGTCCGATCACCTGGTCCATATCATAATACCGGTACTCGCCCAGCCGGCCGCCGAAGATCACGCGCGGCTCCCGCTCTGCCATCTGCCGGTATCTCTCGTACAGGGCGCCGTTCTTCTCATCGTTGACCGGATAGTAGGGCTCGTCCCCCGGCTTCCACTCGGAGGAAAACTCCCGGCTGATCACCGTCTTCGGCTGCCCGCCGAATGTAAACCATTTGTGCTCGATAATGCGCGTCCAGGGCGTCTCCGCGTCCGTATAATTCATCACGGCATTTCCCTGGAAATTCGGAATATCAAGCACCTCGTTCTCAAAACGCACCGTGCGGTACTCCAGCGCACCGAGCGCATAGTCAAAATACGCGTCGATCGGCCCGGTATAGACAACCTTTTCCGCAAGAGCGTCATACTCCGGCTTTTTCTCCAGGTAATCCACATTCAGTCGCACCTCGATCCCGTCCAGAAGATGCTCCGCGATCTTGGTATATCCGTCCGTGGGAATCCCCTGATACAGCGCGTTAAAATAATTGTTGTCAAATGTCAGTCGCACCGGCAGCCGTTTGATGATAAAAGACGGCAGCTGATCGCAGGGACGCTCCCACTGTTTTTCCGTATAATGTTTGACAAGCTTCTCATAAATATCCGTACCGACCAGACGAATCGCCTGCTCCTCCAGATTCTCAGGTTCCGTGATACCGGCCGCACGCCTCTGCTCCTCAATCTTCGCCTCCGCCTCCTGCGGCGTCACCACGCCCCACATCTGATGGAATGTGTACATATTAAAAGGAAGCGAGTACAACTCCCCGTGATAGTTCGCCACGGGGCTGTGCGTAAACCGGTTAAAGTCCGTAAAGCGGCTGACATAGTCCCAGACCTTCTTATCATTCGTGTGAAAAATGTGCGCGCCGTAGACATGCACATCGATTCCCTCGATTTTTTCCGAATAAATATTCCCCGCGATATGCGGCCGTTTATCGATCACCAGCACCTTTTTCCCGGCTGCCTTCGCCTGCTGCGCAAAAACAGCGCCGTAGAGGCCGGCTCCGACGATCAGATAATCATACTGCATGGCAAGTCCTCCTGCTCTTTTTATAGTATAGTGTTAAGAGTAGCATAAAAAATCAGAAATGTCATCCGGATTCCGTCCGTAAATTTATTTTTGCCGTTCACAAAAACTTGATTTGTGAATTTATCAATGATATGATGTTAACATTGTAAAATGAATTGAGATACAGCCTGCAAATAAAAAGTCAAGAGAAATATGAAAATTTTTCAAAAACAATTTA
>JAJQDV010000053.1 GCA_021202015.1 Clostridiales bacterium
GAAGCGGTCGCGTCGATTTCCACACCCATGTTCGCCACATACTGCTTCAAAACGGTTACATCCGCCGAATTGACAGCGCCGTTTCCGTCAACGTCCCCCAGTATGTAACTGCCTGTGGATGATGCAAGAGCGGGAGCGCCGATGAGAGCAGCTGCGCCGATTCCCGCCGCCAGTAAAATCAACTGTTTTCGAAGCCGTTTTCCTGTTGTTTTCACAGGCTCTCGCACTTTCACATACACACACCCCTTTCACTCACTCTCCCACAATCCAGAGATTCCCGTCTTCATCCTGGTAAAGCGTTCCGTACTCTGTCAGCCCGTAATCCTCCAGGCTCTCGCTGTCCCCGTCCGATTTTTCCAGCGTCTCATAATCCTCGTCGAGCTCCGCCCGCTCCCCGGTATCCTCCGCCGCGGAAGGAGTCGTCGCATACAGATCTACATTCCATGCCGCCACCAGAGCGATCATGATCCCGACCGCCAGCACCAGCATCACATCCACGAGGTTGCCCACGCTCTCCATGGGGTTGACCTCCGGCTCCGCGTCCATCCTTACCATTCTCTTATCCCTCAGCATGGCTCTTCTCCTCCTCCAGCACACATTCCATCAGGGCATCCAGAATCGACATGTAATTGCCGTACCAGGATTTCCGTATGGTGGAAATCACGGTTGCCACCGCAGCGCAGACAAGCCCGGCGATGGTCGTGTCAAATGCCGTCAGCAGGGAGGTCGATAACGTATAGGTATCTCCCTGTCCCAGCGCAACAATGCCCGGACCCAGCGGAATCAGCGTGCCCAGAAGTCCCAGCATCGGTCCCAGACGGGCGATGATCTCGGAAATCTTGACGATCGCGTCAAATCGATTTTTCTCCTCCTCCAGCAGCCTCACCGCCAGAGCCTCACGCATGACGTCGGTCAGCTGCGGATGGAGCGTCAGCTCCGTCAGCGCTTTCTTCTGGCGTTTCAGAAGCCCGCTCTCCTCCACCGTCTGCGCGATCGGCTTCTCCCCATTGCGAAGCTGATCCACCAGAAGCGGAAGCCGTACCTTCAGACGGCGGCGCTCCGTAAAAAACTCGACCACGAGACTTCCGAGCAAAACAAGAGTTGCCGCGATAAAAATCAGCAGTATGATAATTACCGGCGTCTCCAGCGCGCCGGAGATGCTCCGCAGCGCGGAAGAAAAAGCACTTGTATCCATAATAATCTCCTCAGATTTCCTTTTTGTATTTTATGATCATGATCACACCGCCCGCCGCGAAAAAGACAAGGACAAAGATCCCGATCTGAAACAGACTCACATCCTCCGTCAGCGTCAGAAGGATGGCCTTTTCCTCCGCGGTTCCTCCGCCGCCGTCACTTCCGATGGAGACGCCGCGAACCAGCAAACCGGACGCATCGCTCTCCCCGTCCTCCTCATCCGTACCCGTGCTTTCAAGGATCTCTTCGGTGCCTGCAATCTCTACGCTCATCAGGCTGTCCGGCAGATCATCCGTATACGCGACCCTGACCGAATCCTGTAAACTGACATCTCCCGAGGAGGCTGTCTGCGAAGATGCATCTGCGGAAGAAGTGCTCTCATCGGAGCTGTCCGAATCAGCGTCTGCACTGTCCGAATCGGAACTCCCCGAACCGGAATCCGTGCTGTCCGAGCCGGAACTCCCCGAACCGGAATCTGTGCCGTTCCCGCTGCCGGAGCCGCTTCCGTCCGTCGTGCCGGTGCCGCCGCTGCCGGAGCCCGTACCGGAACCGCTGCCGCTTTCTTCACCGCTGCCGCTGCCGGAGCTGCTGTCCGGAACCGCTTCGTCCGCATCATTGCCGTCGTCCGCGGCGCCCCCTCCGCCGCCGCCGTCCAGACTCTCCTCATCATCCGCGGTTACGGTTACGGTCAGGCTGTCCGTGACCGTCATTCCTCCAACGTCAGCCGAAGCCGTGATCTCTGCGGTTCCTTCACCCACAACGGTGATCTGTCCCGTATCGGCGTCAACCTTTACCACGCTCTCATCACTGGAGCTCCAGACGATCGCGTCCTGAAAAGCTTCCGTCAATGTCTCATCTGCGCTGGAAACCTCCGCGGTCACTTTATAATCACCGGAAATCTTCAGTTCCAGATCATCTCCCGCGTCGATCGTAGGGGAACCGGAATACTGTATGTAGATCGCCGTGATCCACTTCGCGGAAGATACCGCGTCGACCTCACTGATCGTCGTCTGCCCGAACAGCAGGCGAAAACAGTTGATCGCGCTCAGCTCCGAGTGATTTGACGCGTCGAACTCTTCACCGATATCGTAAGTGCGCCAGCTGTCCCAGACGGCAAGCATCGGCTGTACCTGCTCTGCGCCCAACTGCGCCTCCGTGATATCCGTAAACCCGTCCTCCGTAAAGTACAGGCTGAGCAGCGGATAATAATACCGCCGCTGAAAGATCAGATCGTAGGTATATTCTCCCCCGAAATAATTCTCCGCGGAATCTGAGGTGGCAATCCGGAACACACTGACCGAACCGACGTCGATCCCGGCGTAATCCAGGACATCCAGCAGCAGCGGTCCCGTAGCTACATCATAAACCGCGCGGGGCCGATTGTTGATATAGGAATACGTCTGCGTCACCAGGACACAGTTTGCCAGGATTTCATCCAGTGACAGGACGGATTTCTCCACATAGGACATGCCGAAATATCCGACATAAAAAGTCAGGGATGTCGATGTGGCTTCGCTGAGATCCCCGTATACGAACTCCGTATCACCTGCGTCGGTGGCCGCAAAGAACTGCGTGTAGGAATCCCCGCAGCGCGTACACTCATAGATCGCATAGCCGTCCTCATCACTCGTCGGGGAGACAAACTCCACCAGGCTGTAATCATGGCCCAGGGCCGCGACGGCATCTGTCCGGGTGGCGCCGCAGACGGTGCAGGTGTACGTGACGGCTCCCGCTGTGGTACAGTCCGCCTCCTGCGTTGTAACCCCCTCATCCCAGGTATGGTCGGCGAGGGAAATCTCCTCCCCGTATTCCAGCACCGCTCCGCAGTCCAGGCAGACCAGATCGCCGGTATACCCTGTCTCCAGACAGGTAGCCTCCACGGCTCCCTCGATCTCTGTGTCGGCATGCGCACAGACCGCGTCGGTTCCGGTGTCCGCGCCGAACGCCGTGACCGCACTTCCCGCGCCGGACGCCGTAATCCTGCTTCCCGTGCCGAACGCGCGGATACTTTCGCCCGACTGTGAAAAAAGGAAGGCGGCCGTTATAAGGAAAAGCAGCGGTATTTTCTTCCAGCCGCGTTTCAACGGTCTCCGCTTTTTTTTCAAGACGCCCTCCCTTCCGTACGTACTCCCGAAATCACCCTGCAGCAGATTCCGGCAGCGCGTCCTGTTATCTCAGATTCTCTGATTCTGTTCTGATATATTTCAATGCCATTTCAATCCACGCTCGTTATTATTGAATTCCCAACCAGATCCAGATACTGCTCCTCTGTCAGCTCACAGTGATAGAACAGCTCATAGTAACGGATGACCTCCTCCTCCAGATCGTAGGTCGCGTACTCCGGATACAGGATCTTCGCCATCCACATCATCCCCAGATAGCGCTGTACCGAGGGCGGGAAACCCATCCAGTTGTACGGTCCGTATGGCACCTCGTAATAATTTCCGTTTTGAATCGCGTCCAGCTCCTGCCAGAGCGAGTCCTCTCCCACCACGGAATAGACACTCTGCGGCGCAAAAAAGATCACCTCCGGGTTCCACTTCAGGATCTGCTCGAAATCCACCTCGTTCCCGGTGCCCTTCGACGACGGCGTGTCCACCACCGCCAGATTGTCCGAGAGGAGATCGATCACCTCGGAATGGTAGGAATCCTTACAGATCACATTGCAGCCCAGATCACCCAGGCAGTAAAGGACGGTCTTCCTGTCGTCCCCCACCTGTTCCATGATATCCTCCATCTCGCTGTATTTCTGTTCACAGTAGGAAGCGAGCTCCTCTGCCTCCTCCTGCATATCAAACAGTTCTCCCAGCATGCGGAATGCCTCCGGCGTGCTCGCGGTGTCCATGGCAATATGTATCGCGGGAATCCCCGTCTGTTCCTCAATCCCTTCCAGATCATCCTCGAGATCCGTCTTCGTCTCACCCACGTCAATGATCACCTGCGGGTCCGCCTTCGCCAGCTCCTCGCGGTTTAAGTCACCGCTCCCGCCGTACAGCTGTCCCAGAACCGGCAGATTATAGTAATCCTCATCTATGTAAAGAGCCGCCTCCGCAGACCAGTCGCTGGCCAGCGCCACCATCTCATCCGGATCCAGGGCAAAGCAGACGATCTGCGCCAGCGGTCCGGTCACCGCGTAACGCTCGATATCCGCCGGAAGCTCCACCTCCCTGCCCAGAGAGTCTGTAAAAATGACCGTCTCAGCCTGTGACGACTGCTCCGCCGACGACTGCTCCGCACTGCCGCATCCCGACAGCAGAACCGCTGTCAGCGCCAGACACAGCAGAAATACCGGCAGCGTCCGTTTTATCCGTTTCTTCATCCCTGTCTTAAATCTCCTCTTCCCCGTTCCTGCGTCCGACCCGGTTTTATGGGTTTTATTTCCTGTCTGACCGCAAAACATAGAGATACATATCAGATATTTTAGCACAGTTTTCAAGCTAATGTCGTTGCCATGGCAACGAAACGGGTAATAATTTACTTCCGGAAAATATATAAATTGCCAAATTCAGTTATTTTCTTTATTATGATGAATATTCTGAGAATTTTCGAAACGCAGCGGTCATTTCAGCAGCCGGAATCTGTTCCGGTAATACTCCAGAATGCCGTCGTCTTTCATTTTTGCCAGTTCTTTGGACAGGGCGGAGCGATTGACGCAGAGGAAACTCGCCATCTCCTCCCTGTTATACGGGATTGTAAACGAATCCGATCCGGATGTCCTTTTTTTATCGCTCAGATAGAGATAGATCCGCTTCCGCAGACCTTTCTCCGAAAGAATATTTAAATGTGTATTGATCCTCAGATTTTCCTGGGTAAGAATGATAGCAATGTTCGTCACAAGCCGGTTGCGAAGGTTCTCCTCGATCTGCCCCGGTTCTAGGATGTCCGAAAGAGGGATCCTGAAAAAATCCACATCAGTCACAGCCTTGTAAAAATAATCGCTGGTATGCCCGACCTTATAAGCGGTATCGATTCCGATCGTATTTCTTCTTCCGAGCTTGTTGATCAGAAAAAACTCTCCGTTCGCGAGCAGACGGCTGACCTCCACTTCCCCGGACAGAATCAGGGCGATATAACCGATCATATCGCCCTCAGACAAAATCGTCTCTCCTTTTCGATGTCTTTTTTCAGGAAATTCCGTGATATTTTCGCAGAGATGTTCAAAATCCCCGTAGCTGAAATCTATAAAAATCTTGGATCCCAGAATGAAATCTACGGTTTCTCTGTCAAACTTCTCGCTCATTCCCCTCTCAGACTGATCACAGATACCGTCCGCAGTCGATATTGATTTTTTCTGCTCATCATGCTTTCGCTGTTTCATAGACGAACATCCTCCGATATCACTGTCACATGAATGTCAGGCATCAAAATCAAACTTCTCAAACCGTTTGTTCATCGCGCGGTATCGAAACCGCACCATTTCGTTCTTTTCCAGAACATCCTCCTCCGTGCCGGTGTACTGGCAGCGGATGCAGTAATACTCCCCCTTATCCCTGTCATAAAACATGTCGATGTCCAGATCCCGCATGAAGCAGGACGGGCAGCGGTAATTTAATCTGCCTTTTCCAGCCTGAGCCATGTCGCAAATACCTCCTTATCTGAAATTTTCTTCTTATATCCCAGTGTAAACATCGGCGAGAACGCGTAGCCCTCCCGGATATAACCCTCGGCTGTGTGTGCTGCGGCTGTCAGAGAAACCTTCGTCTCGATCGCGGGAATCACCGCGCTGACTGCGGCGGCGCCGGCGAGAGAGGCTTCCCGGCAGCGATATTCATAGGTAATTTCCTTCGTCTCCGCACCCTCGCACTTCAGGATGATCCCGGTCATATCCTCCGGATACTCCGTCGTGCCGTAGCAGGCCACCATGTACTCATTCAGGATGACTTCCGCGTCCGGATCGCTCATCTCAAGGATCGTCCGTTCGATCTTCACGGATGAGGAACCCTCCGCAAAATACAGCTTCGACTGCAGCGTTACGGAGAGATCCCGGAACTCGACCGTCACCGGATCCAGCGTCAGGACACGGGTCTTTTTTCTCTGCGGCAAACCGCTGTCTGACCTGGCCTGTACGCCTTGCGCTGCGTCTGAAACAGGTTCTTCGTATTCAGAAAAATGCGCCTTCGTGCGGCACAGCGCCAGATCGACCTCCTCTCCTTTATATGAGAGTTTCGCGCTGCGGATCGTCCCCTCGCCGGCATAGTGTGTAAAGTATCCCGCCCGGTATTTCTCCTGAATCAGGAACGGATAGGACGCGTCCTGCACATGCTTCGTTCCGATGCCGACCGGCCACTCAAGCTTCGCCGCGTAAGGGCGCAGATCTACAATGGCGCCGCCCTGGTCCATATTGACACAGACTCTCATGTAGGGATCGCAGTACCAGAAAAGCTGCTTGTCCGAGCCGTAAAGGATATCCCGCCAGAGCGCGCATTCCGGCTCCGTGTAGGACTTTTTCGCGCGATAGTAATCCGCGAACTCCGACATCGTCATATCGTCCAGCTTCCCCTCTTTTTTCAGCCGGCCGTAGTATTTACACCCATCCGTGTAAGACTTCACCAGCAGCTCATAGGGGGATTCCCAGCGTCCCATTTTGTTCATCCAGCCGGGCCCCACGAACATCATGTTATAGGCGTAGCCGTTGTTGTACTTCTCCAGGGAGCGGTACTGGTCGATCAGATTATAGAGATACGGGTACTCCCAGGTCTTCGTGTCATAGATCATGCCGCGGAGTACATTCTGCGGATGCGTTCCGAAATTCGAACCGTTTCCGTCGTAGCACGCGATGAGATCACGGGAAAGATGGGGAATCGCCACGATCCCGCTGTCCTCCTCCGCGTTCGCCGCCGGTGCGTGCGTATTCTGCTTCGACGGGATCCACGGCGCCCAGGGGCCGCCGTCAAACAGCGTGTACCAGGAATTGTTGCAGGTGTGGTAGGCCTTCGGTCCCTCCTCCCAGCATGTCGCGATCGCGCACTTTACGGATGGATAGGTCTCCTTAATATAGTTCGTCAGATCCGCGTCCATGTAATAGGAACCGGTCGATTCCGGATAAAAGCCAAACCGGTCGTAAAACTTCTCAAACACATCGTTGACGATGGCCTTCTTCTCCTCCATGGAAAACATCCAGATACAGAAGTCCTTCGTCTGATATTTTTCACGGAACTCCTCACAGGGCAGACCGAGCAGAGAGAGCGCGATCTCATCCCCGTAAATCTCATGATCATGCTTCGCGATCTCTACAGCCTCATCGTTGAACAGGGAAGCGTAGGTCATCTGTATCGTGACCTTCAGCCCGTTCTCATGCGCGATCCGCTGCTGTGTTTTGAAAATGTCCAGGGACTCCGTGAGCAGCGCGGTATCCCCGAGATCCTCCTCCTTCCCCTGTCCGGTCACGGTCGCGGAATACTCCGGCACCATCTCCGGCCGGTGGATCACGTTTACAATAAACTTATCCATGCCAAACCCTCCATAAAAGTTTTTCATTTAAACCAAAGTATATATCAGAGAATTATTCTTTGCAAGATTCATCTTTGCAAGATTCATCTGAAAAGAAAAAACACCGCCGTAAAAGCGGTGTCTTTTCTTTTCTCATAGAATTATACGGTTCATTCAGAACCACCTGTCTGCGATACAGTATCGACAGAACCTTCCCGAAACTGTCTACTTCACAGCGCCGGTAAGACCTTCCGCGAACTGCTTCTGCAGAACGAAGAATACAACCATGGTCGGGATGGAGCAGAACAGTACGCCCATCATCAGCCGGCCGTAATCGATCGTATATCCGCTGGAAAGGTTTGCAATCAGCATCGGCATCGTCTGTGCGTCAGACTGTGTCAATACAACCTTCGGCCACAGGTAGGAGTTCCATGCGTTCATGAATGTGATAACCGCCGCGGCTGCGTAGGTCGATTTCATCATCGGCATATACATGCGGATGAAGATCCCGAACTCGCTCAGTCCGTCGATACGCGCCGCTTCCATCGTATCGAGCGGGAAACTTCGCGAGTTTTGTCGGAAGAACATGACGAGGAACGGCGTCGATATTGCCGGAAGCACGAAACCCCACATAGAGTTCAGCAGTCCTGCGGTGGACATCATCTTGAACAGCGGGATCATCGTCGCCACCTGCGGAATCATCATGGCAAGGAGCAGGATTGTAAACAGCGTATCCTTCGCCTTGTCATGGTAAAGCTCGAATCCGAATCCGGCCAGCGAGCAGACAAACAGTGCAAGAACCGTCTGCAGGATGGCGTACTTGAAGGAGTTCCCCATCGCGCCGCCCAGATTCTGACTGGAAATCAGATTCTGGAAATTCTGCAGTGCATAGGTTCCCGGAACGATACGGCCGCGCGCCACATCGATCGACTGGTTTGTCGCCGCAGAGACCATCCAGTAGAACGGGAATACGGATACGAACGACACGATGATCAGGAAAACATAGGTCGGAATCAGCCGACGCTGAATCATGGATTTATTTTTCTTTTTAGTCACGCGTATCACCTACTCTCATATTAATCAAAGCCAGAATCGCTACCAGAATAAATACAAAGAACGACATGGCCGACGCATAACCGAAGTTCGCCACGCCGGTACCGAACGCACTGTTGTAAATGTAATGCGACATCGTAATCGTGCTGTTGGCGGGACCGCCGTTTGTCAGGTTGACAGACTCGTCGAACAGCTGCAGCGTACCGTTGATGGACATGATCAATGTCATGATGATCGTCGGTTTTAAAAGCGGGCAGGTGATGCGGAAGAACGTCTGCATGCCGTTGGCGCCGTCCACC
Source organism: Clostridiales bacterium (assembly GCA_021202015.1). Taxonomy (GTDB): domain Bacteria; phylum Bacillota; class Clostridia; order Lachnospirales; family Lachnospiraceae; genus Eubacterium_I. The sequence goes on from JAJQDV010000053.1 coordinate 8,976, forward strand.
TTTGCCGCTTCATACACGGAATACTCGATATTCTGAAGGCCGGCCAGATAGAACACCATGTTGTATCCGGTCCACCTCCAGATCAGCGCGATGATGATAACCGCCTTCGCGCTTCCCGGATTCCCCAGAAAATTGTATCCCGTGTCAAGAATGTGCAGGCTGGTCAGGATCGTGTTGATCAGGCCCTCTGTCGCGAACAGAGACTTGAAGATCAACGCGTAGGAAACCAGCGACGTCGCGCACGGAAGAAATACGCAGGTACGGAACAGACCCTTGCATTTCAGATCCTTGTTATTCAGCATCTGTGCCAGCAGGATGGCCAGAATCAGCATGATCGGCACCTGGATGACCAGATACAGGAACGTATTTCCAATGGACCGGACAAAAAGCTGATCCTTGAACATACGTACAAAGTTGTTAAAAATCGGCTCATTCCAGACCATGCTGGCGCTGGAGCCTGTCTTTAACGACATGATAAAGGCGCGAACCATCGGATAAAAGCTCATGATCGCGATCAGAATGGTAGCCGGCAGCAGCCAGATCCATCCGGAGATCGACTGCTTCGCGAGCAATCCGAGTCCCTTTTTTTCTTTCACTTAAATTCCCCCTTACATAATGAATCGGGCAGAAGACGGTTTCAGTCCCCTGCTCGCTGCGCGGGCTGTGGGCGGAGTTCCCATGCGCAGCCCTGTGCATGAAACAGGCGGGGAAACGGAAAAACGTCTCCCCGCCCTTGAAATCAGATTATGCGGTTAAATGTGCAAACCCCAACAGGCAATCCAGAGGGATCAGTCAAGACCCATCTCGAATCTCAGCTGCGACTCGGCATTCTCAAGCTCTGATGTAACATCATTGCCATTGATAATGTTGATGATCGCCGCCGCCATATAAGTACGTGCGGAATAATGAGCGTCATTCTGCTCAACAGTCGGAACATTCGACGTCATTTCTGCAATCTGCTGATAAATCGCAGTGTCGTTGAAGTACGCAACGCCCTCGCTGTATACGTCGGAATCACCGGCCGGTGCGTATGTCGTGACAACGCCGCCGTTCGTCAGAGCCTCATCATAGGTGATGGATGTGCCGGTCTCCTCATAGGAGCCGCCGCCGAACGTGTAAGCCAGGAAGTCAACCGCGAGATCATAGTTCGCGCAGTTCGCGGTGATGTACAGGGAAGAACCGCCGTTGGAAGCATAGCCCTCCTCGCCGCTGATCGTCGGCATCGTCGTGATCTCCCAGAGACCTTCGTTCTCAGCTACGCCCTCGATCGTGGGAATGATCCAGTTACCGTTGATCACGCCTGCTACCTGATCGCCCTGGATCGCGGTGTTCGTGTACTCTGTCCAGTCGTTTGTCAGCAGAAGGACATTGCGCTGGGACATCTCAACGATGAGATTGACAACCTCTACAAGCGTCTCATTGTCAGCGATGTACGGCTCGCCGTCCTGGAACTGGGAAACGCCCTCAGCCTGAAGCATCAGGTAAACCAGATCGTTGCCGTCGCCGTCCATGCAGAGCAGGTACTTGCCGGTCGCATTGTAAACAGCCTCGCCGATATCCATGAACTCCTCCCATGACACTCCGGTCAGGTCGTCGATCGTGTATCCGGCCTCCTCAAGAAGATCCACACGATAAGCCGCCACGCAGGTACCCGCGTCTACCGGCATACCGTAATGAACGCCGTCGATGGTCGAATAGTCGAGCTTCTCAGAAGAGAAGTCATCCCAGCTCACATCGGCGTCATTCACATCCTGCCATACATCCGGATAATTCGTGTAATACTGCTGGAAATAGTGATCCTGGAACAGTACGATGTCCGGAAGCTGATCATACGCGCTCTCACCGGTGGAAGCCACGTTCGTGATCAGGGTCTCAATATCGGATGACTGAGACTGCTCTACGATGTTCAGTACGAAATCCGGATCAACATTCTCCTGATAATCCTTCTCAGCCGCCTCAAGAGCCGGGATGTTGAAAGCCGGATCCCATGCATACACGGTCAGTGTGTGTCCGTCGTCAGAACCCCCTGTCGCAGTCTCGTCCGCAGCGCTCGTGTCTGTCGTACTGCTGCTGTCATCGCTGCTGCCGCAGCCTGCCATAGCGCCCATAGATACAACAAGTGCACCTGCGAGCATAATTGAAATTACTTTCTTTTTCATGCGTTCTCCTCCTCATGAAATAATAAAATTTTGTATCGTGCGGCGCGCCTTTTGGTAACTATTGTGAAATTCCCAAACGGTAACCGCCATCACATGTGCATATTATACCAAAAGGGCTTTCAATATTGTTTGCATTTTCCTGCACAAAAGATGCGTATTCGATTTTTTATTGTGAAATCGTCCAATAAAAAACAGAAAAACATGGGTTTTTTGACTATTATTTTAAAAAACCCATGCTTTTTCACTATTTTCAGAAAATAATCTACCAGCCCTTCTCTACCATAATATTGAACTTCGAAAGCCTGCTCTCAAAATTCTCCGGTTTTTTTTTCCACTGGTAGGGGGAGGAGCCCGTGATCCGCTTGAAATTGCGGTTAAACGTGGACGTCGTGGTAAATCCGACCTTCACGGCGATCTCCTCCATGGAATACCCCGTCTTTTTGATCAGGTCGCAGGCCTTTCGTATCCGGACCTGGTTCAGGTACTCGACCGGCGTCATGCCGATGATCTCCTCAAACAGACGGCGAAAATGAGACTCGCTCACATGGCAGACCGACGCGATCTCCGAGATCTTCATCGGGGAAGCGTAGTGCTTCCGGATATAATCGAGCGCGGGCCTCACCTGGTCAAAACCGGACTTCAGCCGGATGCCCTCCGATACCGGAGACGCCCCGGCGTCCACCCTCGCCACATGGATCAGAAGAGCCAGCGAAAGCCCCCGGATACACTCCTTATACAGCGGATCCTTTTTGTTTCTCGTCTCGTCCAGGATGGAATGTACGATGTCGGCCAGCTCCGGCACCGCCCTCTCGCTGCCGAAGAAAGGCTTTTTATTGACCCTTTCCAGCATCTTCTGCTGAAACAGAATATCGTCCGGATACATCGACTGCAGGATCTTTTCCGGATCGACAAACAGGTATTCCCAGTAGCTCTCCGTCCCCTCCGTGCTCAGCGTGTTGTGCGGATAATTCGTCGGTATAACGCTGATCATGCCCGGCTGGTAGGGCAGATTGTCGTTCTCCATCTTCAGAATCCCGTTCCCGTACCGGCAGACGCCGATCTCCATCAGATTGTGGAAATGCAGCGGACTGTCCTTCGAACCGTACTGTCTCTTCCAGTCTCCCCCCTGCAGGACGAGCAGGAACTCATTCTGCGGAACGTCATAATATCTGAGTTCCACCTTCTCTTTTTCTTTTTTCATTGTAAAAACACCTTTTCGATATAATTCACGCGACTTCCGGAAAGAGAAAACCATTTTCATCCATATTTCCGCAATCCGCGAATCACAATCCTTTATTGCAGAAATACCTTCTGGGGATAGCGCAGCTTGAGAAAACGCAGCGTCTCCTCATCCAGATCCAGCAGCAGCTTGATCTTCTCTTCGTTCTGCGTGATGATCATCGTATAATACGGGATCCCCTCCTCGTAAGAGGTATAATCGTATTTTTTCAGATGCTCCGTCCCGCCCTTTTTCTTGTATTTCAATACCAGCTCGTGATCCGGCGGGGCGACAACCTCCAGGTTTTTATAATAGAGATAGTGCGCCGTACTGCGCCTCCTCTTTCCGCGGATGACGTCGATGCTGAACGCCTCGTTCTCAAAATTGTACTCGTAGGCGCGATCCGAGAAAAAAGTAAACATGTAATACAAAAACGCAAGACAGAACGCCGGCAGGAAAAATGAGTTTGAAAAAATAATACCGCAAAGTACAAAGATAAACGCCAGAACCACCATCAGGGTTCCCAGCAGTTTTGAATTCTTCTTTTTTTTGCGCTGCACCTGCTGCGTCAGTTTAAAATCCATCATAGGGCGCAAGTCCTTTCTGTGATCTTCCCCGGATCCGGTACTCCCCTCGTCATCATGCGTCCGCATATCCGTTCGGATTGCTGCTCTGCCATCTCCAGGAGTCGGCGCACATATCCTCGATGCCGTACTGCGCCTCCCAGCCGAGCTCCGCCTTCGCCTTCGCCGGATCGCAGTAGCACATGGCGATATCACCGGCGCGGCGGGGTTTGATCTGATAGTTGATCGCGTGGCCGCAGGCCTTCTCAAAGGCATGCACCACCTGCAGCACGCTGTAACCGTTTCCGGTGCCCAGATTATAGATGGACACGCCCTCTTTATCCGCCAGCTTTTCGATCGCTTTCACATGGCCGGCCGCCAGATCCACAACATGGATGTAGTCGCGCACACCGGTTCCGTCCGGCGTGTCATAGTCGTCGCCAAACACGCCCAGGCATGAGAGCCTGCCGATCGCCACCTGCGCCACATAGGGGAGCAGATTGTTCGGAATCCCCTTCGGGTCCTCGCCGATCAGGCCGCTTTTGTGAGCGCCGATCGGATTAAAGTAGCGCAGCAACACCACGTTCCACTCCGTGTCGGAGGTGTGGATATCCGTCAGGATCTGCTCCAACATGCTCTTCGTCCAGCCGTAAGGGTTCGTGCAGATTCCCTTCGGGCATTCCTCCGTGATCGGGATGATCGCCGGATCCCCGTAAACCGTCGCGGACGAGCTGAAAATGATATTTTTGCAGCCATGCTTTCTCATCACGTCTGTCAGCACCAGGGTGCCGCCGATATTGTTGTGATAATACTCGATCGGTTTTTCAACGGACTCTCCTACCGCTTTCAGACCGGCGAAGTGGATCACCGCGTCGATCGGATTCTCTTCGAAAATTTTCGTCATCGCATCGCGGTCCAGAATATCCGCCCTGTAAAATTTCAGCTTCTTTCCCGTAATCTGCTGTACGCGGTCCAGCGCCTTCTCGCTGGAGTTGTACAGGTTATCGACTACGATCACGTCGTAGCCGGCGTTTAAAAGCTCCACACATGTATGGCTGCCGATGTAACCGGCGCCGCCCGTCACCAATATGGTCATATTCTCCTCCTTACTTAAACAGCACATCCTTTACAGTAAACGGAAATGTCTGCCGCGCAGTCATCACTGTCCATGAAAGCCGTTCACTATAAAACTGCCAGAAACCGGTCAAAGGCCGCCCGGCCCTCGTCGGTACATTTATAAACTCCGGCGTCCTCCAGCACCCTCACAAACACCTTCCCGATCTCATCCTGCAGAATCGTATCCACATTCTCCGCGGTAAAGGTATAAACGTCCCGGAACGTATCGTACCAGTCAGCATGCTTTTCCAGCACTTCATCTGACCGCAGATCCTTTCCCTCCAGGATAAACTCCGCCATCCGCTCCATTTCGGACTGCAGCCGCGCCGGAAGCACGGCCAGTCCCATCACCTCGATCAGTCCGATATTTTCCTTCTTGATATGATGAAGCTCCGCGTGCGGATGATAGACTCCGAGCGGACACTCTTCTGTCGTAATATTGTTCCGAAGCGCCAGATCGAGTTCAAACAGCCCGTCCCTCATCCGGGCGATGGGCGTGATCGTATTGTGCGGCTCGCCGTCCGTCTCCGCAAAGAGAAAGGCGTCCGCGTCGGTATAACCGCGCCATTTGCGCAGAATGTGATCCGCCAGATCGATGACCTTCTCGTCGTCCTTTCCACGGATACGGATCACGGACAGCGGCCAGTGCACGATCCCGGCCTCGATATCCTCATATCCCGGAACCGTGAACGTTTTCTCCAGACCGGCCTTCTCCATGGCGAAGGTATACCGTCCGCCCTGAAAATGGTCATGGCTCAGGATCGACCCGCCCACGATCGGCAGATCCGCGTTCGACCCGAGAAAATAGTGCGGAAACTGCTTCACAAAATCAAAAAGCTTGCGGAATGCCGCCCGGTCGATCTTCATCGGGATATGCTGTCCGTTGAACACGATGCAGTGCTCATTGTAATAAACATACGGGGAATACTGAAATCCCCACTCGCTGCCGTTGATCGTGATCGGAATAACGCGGTGGTTCTGCCTGGCCGGATGATTCACCCTGCCGGCATATCCGACATTCTCCATGCAGAGCTGGCATTTCGGGTAGGCCGACTGCTTCGCCAGCTTTGCCGCCGCGATCGCCTTCGGATCCTTCTCCGGCTTGCTCAGATTGATCGTAATATCAATATCCCCGTAACGGGACGGCGCCTTCCATTTGCGGTCCCTGGCGATACGGTCCTTCCGGATATAATTCGTCGCCACGCTGAACCTGTAATAGGCGTCCGTCGCCTGCCTGGGGCTTACCGCGTAATTCTCGCGGAATGTCCGGATCACCTCCGCCGGACGCGGCGTCAGGCAGTTCATCAGCTTCGTGTCAAACAGATCCCGCAAGACCACGCCGCCGTCCGCCAGCACGCCGGTCTCCAGCGCGTAATCCAGAAGATGCGCCAGCGTGTCCGCCAGATCGATCCCGGAGCCGTCCGCCGGTTTGATCCCGGGGCCATCCTCCGGCGCCTCATAGTCGTCCTTTTTCAACACTTCCAGAATCTGATTCGTACTGTAGATCCGCTCCTCCTCCGGAATCAGACCGGACTCAATCCCGTACTGAACCAGCCTGGCGATATATGTATCTGTCATAATTCCCCTTCCCTTAATAAAAGGCAATGCTTACCGTTCCCGGGGATCCTGCAATCCTCCCCGGCGCCGAAATCACTGCAAACCTTATAAGACCCGGCCGCCGTCCCCGATCTCCACGACATAGAAATCCGCCGCGTAGCCGATCCTGTCCAGATAAACCTTCCCGACATTCCCGATAAACGCGTTGACACAGTCCTCCCTCACAATGCTCACGGTACAGCCGCCGAAGCCGGCGCCGGTCATGCGGGAACCGATCACGCCCTCCTGTTCCCAGGCGGTCTCCACCAACGTGTCCAGCTCGACTCCGGTCACCTCGTAGTCATCCCGCAGGGAGACATGGGACGCGTTCATCAGCCTGCCGAATTCCTCCAGATCCCCCTTCTGAAGGACCTCCACCGCCCGCAGCGTGCGCTGATTTTCATATACGGCATGCTTCGCACGGCGCCGTCTTACTTCGCTTTTGATCAGGTCCTTATTCGCCTCAAACTCTTCCTCCGTCAGCTCGCCCAGCGTCTGAATATCCAGCCTTTCCCGAAGCTCCGCCACGGCCTCTTCGCACTCGGCCCGGCGCTCGTTATACTTCGAATCGCCCAGTCCGCGCTTTTTGTTGCTGCAGGCAATGACGATCTTCGCGTCCTTTAACTCCAGCGGCACATAGGTGTAGGAGAGATCGCTGCAGTCGAGAAAAATCGCGTGATCCTTTTTTCCCATCGCGATGGAAAACTGATCCATGATCCCGCAGTTCACCCCGATAAAATGATTCTCGCAATACTGGCCGTACAGAGCGATATCCGTCATCGTCACCTCCTCATAACCGAACAGATCGCGCAGCATCACGCCGACCACGACCTCCACGGAGGACGAGGAGGACAGCCCGGAGCTGTTCGGGATATTCCCATACAGCAGGATATCCATCCCCCGGTCGATGGGATAACCGTGATCCTGAAACGCCGCAACCACGCCGAGCGGATAATTCGTCCAGTCCGCCGCCTTCTCATAGACCAGATGATCCAGACTCCCCTCCACGATGCCGAGTTCCTCAAAGTTCTGAGAATAAAAGCGTATTTTCCTGTCGCCGCGCTTCCGGACAACCGCATAGGTGCCGATGGTGAGCGCGCACGGAAACACATGTCCGCCGTTGTAATCGGTGTGCTCCCCGATCATATTCACCCGTCCGGGGGCAAAATATTTCCGGATGTCGCCCCCGTCTCCGAACTTCCGGATAAAATCCTGTGTCAACTGAGTTACCATAACCATACCCTCCAAAAAACAATATCTTCAACCCTATACGTTTATCTCCGCCTTCACACCCAGAACCTCCCGGTTCTCCTCCAGCACCGGTTCTACAAAATCCTTCAGGAATTTCTCCACCTGAAGCTCTGCCCGCCCGGTATATTTCGACGGATCCATGGCGCCGGCCAGCTCCTCCGGCGTCAGACCGAAGCTCTCGTCCGCGGCGATCAGCTCCAGAAGATTATTTTCCAGGCCGTTTTTCTTCACATTCGCGCCCGCCTCCATGGAAAGCTGACGGATCCGCTCGTGAAGCTCCTGACGGTCGCCGCCCTTTTTCACCGCGTCCATCATGATATTTTCGGTCGCCATAAACGGCAGTTCGCTCATCAGATGCTTTGTGATGACCTTATCATAAACAACCAGTCCGTCCACGACATTGAGGCAGAGATCCAGAACGCCGTCGATCGCCAGAAATCCCTCCGCGATGGAAAGGCGTTTGTTGGCGGAATCGTCCAGCGTCCGCTCAAACCACTGCGTCGCTGAGGTAATGGCGGGATTCAGCGCGTCGATCATCACATATCTGGAGATGGACGCGATCCGTTCACTGCGCATCGGATTTCTCTTATATGCCATGGCAGACGAACCGATCTGATTCTTCTCAAAGGGTTCCTCTACCTCCTTCAGATGCTGAAGCAGGCGGATGTCGTTCGACATCTTGTGCGCGCTCGCCGCGATGCCCGCCACCACATTCATCACCCTGGTATCCACCTTTCTGGAATAGGTCTGTCCGGAAACCGGATAGCAGGCGGAAAATCCCATCTTTTCCGCGATCATCGGATCGATCTTATCGATCGTCTCCTGGTCCCCGTCAAACAGCTCCAGAAAACTCGCCTGCGTACCGGTGGTCCCCTTGGAGCCGAGCAGCTTCAAAGTACCCAGGACATAATCCAGATCCTCCAGATCCATCAGAAACTCCTGCGTCCAGAGCGTCGCCCTCTTCCCCACGGTGGTCGGCTGCGCCGGCTGGAAATGTGTGAAGGCCAGCGTCGGCAGCGCCTTGTATTTCTCCGCGAAGGAAGCCAGTTCCGCAATGACATTGACCAGCTTTGTGCGGACAAGCCGCAGCGCCTCGGACATCAGGATGATGTCGGTGTTGTCGCCCACATAACAGGACGTCGCCCCCAGATGGATGATTCCCTTCGCCTTCGGGCACTGCACGCCGTAGGCGTACACATGGGACATCACATCATGGCGTACTTCCTTTTCCTTCTCTTTCGCGACCTCAAAGTTGATATCGTCCTTATGCGCCTTTAACTCGCCGATCTGTTCATCCGTAATATCCAGGCCGAGTTCCTTCTCGGTCTCGGCAAGAGCGATCCAGAGACGCCGCCAGGTGCGGAACTTCTTCTCCGGCGAGAAAATATACTGCATCTCTTTGCTCGCGTAGCGCTCCGAGAGCGGACTCGCATATTTATCGTAAGACATGTTTATCCTCCTGTTGTTTCCCTTCTCGTCGCTTATTGCTCGTAGTCACCGCGTATATCATCCTCGGGAGGATCCAGCGGATACTCTCCCGTGAAGCAGCCCCGGCAGATCGGCAGTCCGCCCGCCATCGCATCAAGCCTCCCGATCTCCAGATATGCGAGGGAATCGGCGCCGATGACCTCGCGGATCTCCTCAACGGAACGGTTATAGGCGATCAGCTGCTCCCGCACCGGGATATCGGTCCCGAAATAACAGGGCCACAAAAACGGCGGGGAGCTGATACGCACATGCACTTCCGTGGCTCCTGCCTCTTTTAACATATTCACGATCAGGTTCGACGTTGTGCCGCGGACGATGGAATCGTCGATCATGATGATCCGTTTGCCATCGACCGCCTCACGGATCACGTTCAGCTTCACGCGGACGCTCTGCTCCCTGCTGCTCTGCTTCGGCTTGATAAATGTCCGGCCCACATAGCTGTTTTTCATAAAAGCAACGCCGTAAGGCACGCCGGACTCCATGGCATAACCGAGAGCCGCCGCGTTCCCCGACTCCGGAACTCCGACGACCAGATCGGCCTCAACCGGGGAATCCTTCGCCAGGAACCGTCCGGCCATGATCCGGGCGTCATACACGCTGATGCCGTCGAATCTGCTGTCCATCCGCGCAAAATAAATATATTCAAATATACAGCGTCCCTGACGGTCCGCCGGGATCGCGTTCGTCATATCGGAAATGATTTCGCCCTTCTCCGTGATCGTGACGACCTCCCCCGGCCGGACGTCCCGGATGAACTCCGCCCCGATTGTGTCCAGCGCGCAGGTCTCCGACGTGATGATCCAGGCGTTGTCGCGCTTCCCGATACAGAGCGGCTTAAACCCGAAAGGATCCCGCGCCCCGATCAGCTTCCGCGGACTCATGACCACCAGAGAATAGGCGCCCTTCATCCGGTGCGCCGCCCGCTGTACCGCCTCCTCTACCGTGCGGGCGCGCAGGCGTTCCCGGGCAATGTGGTAGGCGATGACCTCGGAATCGATGGTCGTCTGGAAAATAGCGCCGGTGTACTCCAGGTCGTGGCGCAGGTCTACGGCATTGATCAGATTGCCGTTGTGCGCCAGCGCCAGCGTACCCTTCACATAATTCAGCACGAGCGGCTGGGCGTTCTCCCTCGTGGAGGCCCCGGCCGTCGAGTAACGGACATGGCCGACGCCGATGTCTCCCTTCAGGGATTTCAGATGATCCGCGGTAAAGCCCTCGCTGACCAGGCCCATATCCTTCTGTGAGACCACCTTCCCCTTCGGCCCGTGCGTGTCGCTGACCGCGATTCCGCAGCTCTCCTGCCCGCGATGCTGCAGCGCGAACAATCCGTAATAGATGGTGGAGGCCACATCGTTCCCGTCAAAATCATAGATACCGAAAACGCCGCACTCCTCTTGAAGCTTCTCCGGAAGAGAAACTTCCGTCATTTTCTCCTGCATGTTGAGTTCCTCCAAAAAGCAGCTGGCTCTATTATAAACTTCATACCGGATAAGCAGAAGATACAGGATTGCCAGCCTGATTTGTCAGGCGAATTTCTTCCCTGTCAACAGCTCAAATGCCTCTTTATATTTATCCACGGTTTTCCCGATGACATCCTCCGGCAGCAGATAATCGCTGTCCGGATTCTCCTTCAGCCAGTCCCTCACAAACTGTTTGTCATAAGACGGCTGGCTCCTGCCGGGCTGATAACCCGCAAGCGGCCAGAACCGGGAACTGTCCGGCGTCAGCATCTCATCGCCGAGGATGAGATTCCCTTCATCGTCCAGTCCGAACTCAAACTTCGTGTCCGCGATGATAATGCCTCTCTCCAGCGCATAAGCGGCGCATTTTTTATATAAGGCGAGCGTATAGTCCCTGAGCTTCGACGCGTACTCCTCTCCCTTTCCGGGAAACTGCTCCTCCAGAAGCTCCGCGGTCTTCTCATAGCTGACATTCTCATCGTGATCCCCGATCTCCGCCTTCGTGGACGGCGTGTAGATCGGCTCCGGCAGCTTCTCGGACTCCTGTAATCCCTTCGGCAGACGGATCCCGCAGACCGTGCCGTCCTTTACATAGCTCGCCCATCCGCTGCCCGTGATATAGCCGCGCACAATGCACTCCACCGGGAGCATCTGAAGCTTTTTGCACTTCATGCTGTTTCCGTCAAACTCGTCCTTCTGAAAAAACTCCGGCATATCCCGCACATCCACCGAAATCATGTGATTCGGGACAATATCCCGTGTGAAATCAAACCAGAACTTCGACATCTGCGTCAGGATCGCCCCCTTGTCCGTCACCCTGTTCTTCAGGATCACGTCAAACGCCGAGATGCGGTCGGTCGCCGTCATGACCAGGCTGTCGCCGATGTCATAGATCTCGCGTACCTTTCCCTCTTTTACCGGTTTAAACTCTGTCATTCCTTTTCATTCCTTTCTCTCATTCCCCTTTATTATCCGTCATTTGTATGATCGAACCGTCCCGCCGTTCGCGGCGCCTGTATGCTCATTACTTTTTCTTCTCAATGCGGTTACAGTATAACCTGTCAAAAAACCATTCGTCAATATGAAAATAGCTTAAAGCAGAACTCAACCAAAATATTCATCAATATTTCACCAGCAAAGAATGTCCCGTCATCTCCGGCGGCTGCTCAAGTCCCATCAGCTCGATGAGCGTCGGCACGATATCCGCCAGGCATCCGCCCTCCGCCAGCTTATACGAGGGGTCGGCGTTGACCAGGATAAACGGCACCTGATTCGTCGTGTGCGCCGTATGCGGTTTCCCGGTCTCGTAATCGATCATTTTCTCCGCGTTGCCGTGATCGGCGCAGACAAAGAGGATGCCGCCCGCCTCACGGACCGCGTCCACCGCGTCGCCCACCAGGCTGTCCACGCGCTCCACCGCGGCGATGGCCGCCTCGAGCACGCCGGTATGTCCGACCATATCCGGGTTCGCGAAGTTAATGATGATCACATCGTATTTGTCGGATTTGATCGCCTCCACCAGATCCATGCCGACCTCGGGCGCGCTCATCTCCGGCTTCTTGTCATAGGTAGCGACCTCCTTCGGAGAAGGCACGAGCAGACGTGCCTCGTCCGTATTGGGTTCTTCCACGCCGCCGTTAAAGAAAAAGGTCACATGCGCATACTTCTCGGTCTCCGCCAGCCGCAGCTGCTTTTTCCCTTCTTTCGCGAGAAATTCACCGAACGTATTGACGATCGTCTCTTTTTCAAAGGCGATGCTCTTGTTCGGGATCGTCTCGTCGTAATCCTTAAAGCAGACGTAGGTCAGCTTCAGGAAATCCCTCTCAAACCCGGTAAACGCGTCGTCACAGAAGGCTCTGGTAATCTCCCGCGCGCGGTCCGGGCGGAAATTAAAGAAAATCACGGAATCATTGTCCTTCACTAGGGACAGCGGCCGTCCGTTTCCGTCCGTGATCACCGTCGGAAGAACGAACTCATCCGTCACACCGGCGTCGTAGGAATCCTGCATCGCCTGTATCGGATCGGTCGCCTGCACGCCGACGCCGGACACCAGGGAATCGTAAGCCTTCTGCACACGATCCCAGTTCGTGTCGCGGTCCATGGCGTAATAGCGCCCGGACAGGGAAGCGATCTGACCTGTGCCGATCTCCTTCATTTTTTCACAGAGTTCCTCCACATAGCCCTTCCCGGACATCGGCGGGGTATCCCTGCCGTCCAGAAACGCGTGGACATACACTTTGGAGAGGCCGTTGCGCCTGGCCATCTCCAGCAGGCCGTACAGATGCGTATTGTGGCTGTGCACGCCGCCGTCGGAGAGCAGTCCCCACAGATGGAGGTCGGAATCGTGCTTTTTGCAGTTTTCCATCGCGGCCAGAAGCGCTTTGTTTTCAAAAAAATCACCGTCCTGAATCGACTTCGTGATGCGGGTCAGATCCTGGTAAATAATGCGGCCGGCACCGATATTCATGTGTCCGACCTCAGAGTTCCCCATCTGGCCGTCGGGAAGACCGACCGCCAGTCCGGAAGCATTGCCCCTGACAAAAGGGCATTCCCGCATCAGGCGGTCCATCACCGGCGTCTTCGCCATGGCGACGGCATTGCCCTCCGGATTGTCATTCAGTCCGTAGCCGTCCAGAACCATTAAAACTACTGGTTTTTTCATGTCTGTAAATCTCCATTCCGCCGCCTGTTCATGCAGCATAAATCCAAAACGAAACTCCGGGAAGAACCCGGAGTTTCACCGTTATTATTAAATTATTTATAGCAGACGATCTTCCCGAAGTCCGCTTTGAGAGACGCGCCGCCCACAAGCCCGCCGTCGATATCCGGTTTCCCGAAGAGTTCGGCCGCGTTGCCCGCGTTCACGGAACCGCCGTACTGAATACGGATCGCGTCGGCAGTCGCCTCGTCATAGACCTCCGCGATGCACGCGCGGATTGCGCCGCAGACTTCCTCCGCCTGATCGGCGGTCGCCGTCTCGCCGGTGCCGATCGCCCAGATCGGCTCGTACGCGATCACGGCCGTCTTCGCCTGATCGGCGGTCACGTTCTGGAACGCGATCTTGATCTGCATGCGAATCCACTCAATGTAGATACCCTGTTTTCTCTGGGTCAGCGTTTCGCCGCAGCAGATGATCGGCGTGAGGTCATGCTCGAAAGCCTTCAGCACCTTTTTGTTTACCGTCTCGTCGGTCTCCGCGAAATATTCTCTCCGCTCGGAATGTCCGATGATGACGTATTTCACACCGGCATCCACCAGCATCGCCGGAGCGATCTCCCCGGTGTAGGCGCCCTTCTCCTCATAGTACATATTCTCGGCGCCGATCTGGATATTCGTGCCCTTCGCGACCTCTATCGCCGGGATAATATCGATCGCCGGAACGCAGAAAACGACATCCACGTCGTCATTTCCAACCAGCGGTTTCAGTTCATTCACCAGGGCGACCGCCTCACTCGGAGTCTTGTTCATCTTCCAGTTGCCCGCGATTATCATTCTTCTTGCCATATTTGATCTCCTCGCTTTCCATACGTTTCATTTGCAGGATTCCCGTCATCCGTACGGTTCCTGCACATAAAAATTCATATATCCGTTTATTTATCGTTCGCCGCCGCTACGCCCGGAAGCTCCTTCCCCTCCAGAAACTCGAGGGATGCGCCGCCGCCTGTGGAAATATGCGTCATCTGCGCACCGAAGCCCAGCTGGTTCACCGCCGCCGCGGAATCGCCGCCGCCAATGATCGTCGTCGCATCTGTCTCGGCAAGCGCCTTCGCCACCGCGATCGTACCCTTTGCCAGGATCGGATTCTCAAACACGCCCATCGGTCCGTTCCATACCACGGTCTTTGCGGACTTCACGGCATCCGCGTAGAGTGCCTGTGTCTTCGGCCCGATGTCAAGCCCCATCCTGTCCGCAGGAATCGCGTCCGCCGCAACGGCCTCGACCGCAATCTCAGCGTCGATCGGATCCGGGAACCCGTCCGCGACGATCGTATCGATCGGGAGGAGGAGCTTCTTGCCGAGCTGCTCCGCCTTATCCATCATTTCCTTACAATAATCGATCTTCGTCTCATCCAGCAGGGAAGTGCCGGTCTCATAACCCTTTGCCTTCTGGAAGGTATAGGCCATGCCGCCGCCGATGATCAGGGTGTCGCACTTCTCCAGCAGATTGGAGATCACGTTGAGCTTATCCGCCACCTTCGCGCCGCCGAGGATGGCGACAAACGGCCGCTCGGGCGTCTCCACGGCATTGCCGAGGAAATCGATCTCCTTCTGCATCAGGTATCCGACCACCGCCGTATCCACGAGCTGCGCCACGCCGACATTCGAGCAGTGCGCCCTGTGGGCGGTGCCGAAGGCATCATTGACAAACACATCGCAGAGGGAGGCCAGGTCTTTTGAAAAAGCCTCGCCGTTCTTCGTCTCCTCCGGGCGGAAGCGGGTATTCTCGAGAAGGATCACGTCGCCGTCCCGCATCGCCGCCACAGCTGCCCTCGCGTTCGGCCCGACCACCTCCGGATCCGCCGCGAACTTCACCTCCTGTCCGAGCAGCTCGGACAGACGCGCCGCCACGGGAGCCAGCGTCTTTGACTTTTTGTCCTCTTCTGTCTTGATCTTGCCCAGATGAGAGCAGAGGATCACCCGGCCGCCGTCCGCGATCAGCTTTCTGATCGTGGGAAGGGCTGCCACGAGACGGTTCTCATCCGTGATCACGCCATCCTTCAGCGGTACGTTGAAATCACATCTGCAAAGAACCTTTAATCCCTTTACATTGATATCGTCTACTGATTTTTTATTTAATCCCATGTCATATTCTCCTTTTATATTACGATAAAACAGAATCCCGCTCTGCGGGATTCCAGCGCTGCCGCGCGTCTGCGTAAGCAGACATTTCCCTTTGCGCGGCATGCGCTTCCACAGCGGAGCATTTTTTATCATATAGGAAGTTCAGAAAACTTTCCTATATGATGAAAAAAGGGTCCGGTCCTCAAATGACCGGACCCTAAAGAGTCTTTGCTTCGAGCTGTACCCGAATGAATCCGCGGCTGTCCGGATCTGATGTCTGATCCGGAACTGCCGACAGGCTTCTGTCTTATGCCAGCTCCGCGAAGAACTTGATCGTGCGGACCATCTGGCTGGTATAGCTGTTCTCATTGTCATACCAGGATACCACCTGTACCTGTGTCGTGCCGTTGTCCAGCGGAAGAACCATGGTCTGTGTCGCGTCGAACAGAGAACCGAAGGTCATGCCGATGATATCGCTGGAAACGATCTCGTCCTCATTGTAACCGAAGGACTCGTTGGAAGCAGCCTTCATCGCCGCGTTGATCTGATCAGCCGTAACGGTGCCCTCAACAACCGCGTTCAGGATCGTGGTGGAACCGGTCGGGGTCGGCACACGCTGCGCAGCGCCGATCAGCTTGCCGGAAAGCTCCGGGATCACGAGGCCGATCGCCTTCGCGGCGCCCGTGCTGTTCGGAACGATATTCACCGCGGCCGCGCGGGAACGTCTCAGATCGCCCTTCCTCTGCGGGCCGTCCAGCGTCATCTGATCGCCGGTGTAAGCGTGGATCGTGCACATAATGCCGGACTTGATCGACGCGAGATTATTCAAAGCCTGAGCCATGGGAGCAAGGCAGTTCGTCGTGCAGGAAGCTGCGGAAATAATGGTATCCTCCGCGGTCAGAACATCCTGGTTTACATTATAAACGACGGTGGGAAGGTCATTGCCTGCCGGAGCAGAGATCACGACTTTCTTCGCGCCGGCGTTGATGTGCGCCTGTGCCTTCGCCTTCGAAGTATAGAATCCGGAGCACTCCAGAACAACGTCAACGTCCAGAGATTTCCACGGGCAATTGTTCGCGTCCGGCTCCGCGTAGATCTTGATCTCCTGTCCGTCAACCGTGATGGAATCCTCACCGGCGGAAACAGTATCTGCTTTCGCGTACTTGCCCTGAGAAGAATCATACTTCAATAAATGAGCCAGCATCTTCGGGCTCGTCAGATCGTTGATCGCCACGATCTCATAACCCTCCGCGCCAAACATCTGTCTGAAAGCAAGACGGCCGATACGGCCAAAACCATTAATTGCAACTTTTACTGCCATTTTTCATTCCTCCTAGAAATTATTCAGGCTAAACCCGTCAACATGAAATATTGGATATCATACCCAATCCTTCCCTATTTTAACGAATTTATATAGATATTTCAATAGTTTTTATGTGTAATTTTTTGATTTTACGACTGGATGAAGGAAAAAACAATTTTCCTGTCTCAGGACGAACTTTCCTAATTATATGAAAAAAGCCCGCCGCATTCGCGGCAGGCCCTGCATTAATTGTATTTCCGTTTTCTTGCTGCTTCAGATTTCTTCTTGCGCTTTACACTCGGCTTCTCGTAATGCTCTCTCTTACGAATCTCCTGCTGGATACCGGCCTTCGCGCAGTTTCTCTTAAATCTGCGCAAAGCGCTATCTAAAGTCTCGTTCTCTTTTACGATCACATTTGACATAGAATCCCACCTAACCTCCCTCCAGTTGCTTATTGTGCCTATTCAACTGATTGGGTAATATTCACTGCACCGCAAACTATTATACCATGGATTTAAAATTCGTCAAGCAGTTTTTCATTTTTAGACTTTAATCCGTCCAGAATAAATCAACGCTGCTTTCAGCTTCCTCATGGGAAAACCCATATTGTTCAACTAAACTGACAATCGTTTCCCGTCGGGTGCTGCCCTGATTACGGCTCATGGAAATAATAGTCTTAATTACCCTCTGCATTTTCTGTTCTGCTTCTTCCGCCTTTTGTTTCGCTTCCTCCGCTTCTTTCCGTGCCTGAGCGGTATTTCGCCGTTCCGCCTGTATGTCCATTTTCTCTATGTTCTCAAATAAATATCCCATATGGCACTCCTCCACCATCTCTACATACTGGTTCGCTTCCTCTACCGGCACATTCATCTTCATCAGTAAACTATACATGATATCCCGGATCGTCCTGCGGATGGATTCTGTCGTATTTTCCAGTATCCGATCTATCTCCTCAGGCGGGGACTGGGCAAATCTCCGGAAGTCTTCCGCGCTCTGGATCTTATTGATCATCATGAGCAGCGACATCGCGTCCTCCCGCCCCAGCAATTCCTCTTCGTAATATCCGGATGAATCCTCTCCTGTTCCCTGCCATAATCATCCCAGATACATAACATGTACTTTAATATCTGCATGGCCACATTATAATCCACGCTGCTTTTATGTTCGATCAGGGAAATCAAGTAAAAAAACTGACCCGGCTTTGTTCCGTCCGTATTCTGCAGCCGGATCCGTTTCACCGTGTCCGACTGGAATTCTTTTCCCAGATATACAAAATAGCGTTCCGTCAGATCCTCGATATCCTCCGGTCTGACATTCTTCAATTCCGGGATGTCGATATTGTCCCGAAGGAACTGCGCGCAAAGAATCGGATCCTGGAATATACGCTTGCTATTAATGTCGCGTGTATTGGTCAATATCTGCGGCAGCGCCGCACTGCCAATCGTCTGTGCCGTTATTCTGTTGTCTTTGTTCATTTTACCTCCTGTTTTCCGGTACCGGACAGGAGGCTGGTCTTTCCGCCTGCCTGCACCTGATTTCAATGGTTTAAAAATAAGTTGTAACTGGCGAAAAGCCGAATTCCAGACATTCCGCGCCGAGAACCGGTGCCGGAACGCAGAACACATGATGGTTTTTTAGAATCTGCAATGTGTTTTTGAATGCAATCAATATATCACAGCCGGAAATATTTGTCGAGTAGGTAAAACAATTTTTTAAGATTTCAAAATCTCCCGTTCCATATACAGGTTTTTCCCGATGGTTTTTGCGCGGTCCGGGCATAACGTCCCGGATTTTTCATATGTATGGTACAAAGGACAACAAGGGAGACACGCCGGTCATGCCGAACAGATGGGACAAAAAAACATTTCATATCAGCCTGAAGCTTTATCTCATGGTCATCCCTGTCCTCTTTTTTGCCGGCGTCCTTCTCGCGAACCTGCGATGGACGGACGAGTCCTTCTGGCTGGGGTATCAGGTGGAAAATGCCCTGCGGCAGCTTTCCGGGACGGAACCGTCCGGATCCGGCTTCCCCGCCTTCCTGCTGAAATACCGCCTTCCCGTATGGACCGCGCTCTGCATCTGCAGCTGTTTTCACCGGGGAGAGCCCGTCCTCCTGGCGTTCAGCGGATGGATGGGGCTTTCCTTCGGTCTTCTGTCAGCCTCGCTCGCCGGGCAGTTTTCCCTCTTCGGCATCCTGCTATTCTGTACGCTGCTGTTCCCGCAGTTTACGGCCTATTTTGCGGCTTATCTCTTTCTGGTCAGGAACAGGCGGAAACGCTCCGCCGCCCGAACGATAAAATACCTCATTCTCAGCGGGTTCTTTCTTGCCGGCGTTCTCGGAGAATATTTCCTGAATCCGTGGTTTATCCGAAAAGTATATGCCGTCATCGTCCGCTTTCAGTCCATTTCCGGCGGGTGAGAATATTTTTTATCATATAGGAAAGTTCTCCGAACTTCCTATATGAAAAAAAACGCTCCGCTGTGGATGTGCACTCGCGCGATAGGAAGAATGTCGCTAAAAGCGACCGCGCTCGGCACGAGAATGCGCCGAGGCGCATTCTTTTTTACTACTTAGAAACTGTCGCAAAATAATAAGAACATCCTGCACATATTATTTCACGACAGTCCCTTACGGCAAATGTAGGCCATGATCGCCGCTACAGTCTTGGAATCCTGGATTTTCTGCGCAAAGACCATATCCTTCAGTTCTTCGATCGTATAGCGCTCAATCTGCACAAACTCATCCTCATCCGGATGGCATTCCGTCTCCGTAAGCTCCGTCGCGAGAAAGACCCTGACCGTCTCATTACAGAAAGCCACCGTAGTAGCGACCGTGATCAGAGGCTCCAGTTTTCCCGCGCGGTAGCCGGTCTCCTCCTCCAGTTCCCTCGCCGCGCACGCAATATGAGGCTCATTTACGTGATCGCGCGACCCGGCCGGGATCTCAAGCGTCTCCCGGTCCAGCGCGTTGCGGTGCTGGCGCACCATCAGGATCCTCCCGTCGTCCGCGACCGGCAGCACAGCCGCCGCGCCCTTTCGATGCGCAATGTAATCCCAGTGGGCGATATGTCCGGTCGGCGACTCCATTACATCGTCATAGACATCCACGATCGCCCCTTTATATTTTAAAATGCGGTCCGTCCGCTTCATATAGTCCATAATAATCTCCATTCCGCTGCTACCGGTTATCTACTTTTTCGGGATACAGGTCATGGTTCGCCAGGCGGTTCCACGCCACCTCTTCCCAGCGCGTCCCCGGTTTCCCGTAGTTGCAGTAAGGGTCGATCGAAATCCCGCCCCGCGGCAGGAATCGCCCCCACACCTCGATATATTTCGGATCCATCAGACGGATCAGATCCTTCATGATCGTATTCACACAATCCTCATGAAAATCTCCGTGGCTGCGGAAGCTGAACAGATACAGCTTCAGGGACTTGCTCTCCACCATCCGCCTCGAGGGCACATAGGAAATCGTGATCTCCGCAAAGTCCGGCTGTCCGGTGATCGGACACAGGGAAGTAAACTCCGGGCAGTTAAATTTCACAAAGTAATCATGATCCGGATGTTTATTCTCAAACGTCTCCAGCACTTCCGGCGTATAATCCGACGGATACCGGGTCCCCTGACTGCCCAGCAGGGTGACTCCCTGCGCATCCCCCCTCATTCTTCCTGTTGACATCCGCACATCCTCCTCTCTCCGGGTTCAAAAATCGCCGCCCGGCAAAGCCGGGTCTTCCACCCCGTTCAGGGCAAAGGCCTGTGCCCGGTCGATGCAGGTCCCGCATTTCCCGCAGGGTCTGTCTTTTCCCTCATAACAGCTCCAGGTCAGTTCATAGGGCACGCCCAGCTCCAGGCCCCGCTTCACCACCTCCGCCTTTGTCCAGGTCACGAACGGCGCCTCGAGCCGCAGCTGTTCCCCGCTCCCGAGAAAAATCGCCGTTCCCATCGCGTCCCTGAAGGCTTCCGAGCAGTCCGGGTAGGCGTTTCCGGCCGCGTCGTCACTGTGAGCCCCGTAAAAGATCACGTCGCAGCCCTTCGACAGCGCGACACTGGCCGCGCTCGACAGGAACAGGCCGTTTCGGAACGGGACATATGTGGAAACCGGGCTCCCGTTCGTCGTTTCCAGCTGTTCCGCGTAAGATTTCTGCGGAATCTCCCGATCGGAACGGGACAGCAGCGAACAGTCGCTGTATTGAAAAATCTCTTCCAGGTCGAGAAAAAGATGTTCCACCCGATAACGGGCCGCGACCTGCTTTGCCGCCTCGATCTCACGATCATGCTTCTGTCCGTAAAAAATGGACAGGGCGATCACATTTTCCCGCCCGTACCGTTCAACCGCAAGCGCCAGACAGGTCGTGGAATCCACGCCTCCGCTGCACAGTACCATCGCTCTCATCCGATTCCGTTCCTCCTTTTTTCTAATAAAACCGCGCATTGAAAACCGCATGGTTTTTCGGTTCTTTTATAACCGCGCATCAAATCTGCCCGATTTTTGCGGTTCCTTTATAACCGCGCATCAAATCTGCCCGGTCTTTGCGGTTTCCTATTTTATCGCCAGATTCAGCCTCGTCTGCAGCATGGGATCTGTCTGAAACCTGCCGCGCAGCGTAGAAGTATAAGTTTTCGCGTCCGTTTTACGGATTCCGCGGGCCGTCATACAGCTGTGGCATCCCTCGATCAGGACCGCGACATCCGGGGAACCGGTCACCAGACTGACGATCTCGGCGATATCCGTCCCGATCCGCTCCTGCAGCTGCAGGCGTTTGGAAACCATATCGGCGATCCGCGCGATCTTGCTGAGCCCGATCACCCTGCCGTCAGGCACATAGGCCACCGTCACCTTCATATCATACATCAGCGCCATGTGATGCTCACAAAAGCTGAAGATATCAATATCCTTCACGATCACGAAATCACTGTTCGTCTGCGAAAAAGTCAGGTCCTCCTCAAAGGTCTTGTCAAACATCCGGGCAATCTCCTGATTGGAGTAGTTCATTCCCTCAAACACTTCCTCATACATTCTGGCCACCCGTTCCGGTGTGTCCAAAAGCCCTTCCCGCTGCGGATCATCTCCCAGCGCGATCAGCAGTCCCCGGATATGTTCTTTTACCGCTTCCGTATCAATCGCCATCGCCAATCCCCTCCTTATACGCCGCGCATCCGGCTGTCCCAGATCACCTTATGGATCTGCAGCTGCAGAGTCACATCATTCAGATGGTTGCTCTTCATAAAATTTACGACATCCTCCGGATCCATCTCATCATAGACCGGGCTCAGGAACACCCGGCAGATCCGCGTCAGGTCATATTCCCGGATCAGCGTAAGGCTCCTGTACAGATCAGCCTGATCCCTGACCACAAATTTTACCGTATCCTTCGCCGCCAGATACGCAAAATTGGCCGGGATCATCCAATCCTCCATCCCGCTTCCGGGAAGCTTGTAATCCATATTAAAAGACGGCGGATTCTCTATCCCCGCGAATGGTTCCAGCAAAACGCTGCCGTTCGTCTCGATCTCCACCCGAAACCACGGATCCGCCGCCAGCGCAAGGATCAATTCCAGAATACCCTCCTGGCAAAGCGGTTCTCCCCCGGTCAGCGTGATGTTCCGGATCTGCAGCTGGCGGACCAGATCCATGATCTCCTCCGTGGACGTCCAGTGAAACTGCGCGTCGTCTCCGTTCGCCCACTTCGTATCGCAGTAACCGCAGTCCAGATTGCATCCCTGCATCCGGATAAAAAGTGCCAGCTGACCCTGTCTGGGTCCTTCTCCGTTGATGCTGCTGAATATTTCAGCCACTTTATAATCTGCCATAAAAATTTCCCTATATAATGATGTTATCGGGGTCAAAAGGTCATGAATCAAACACTCGCATTTACACAGCGGCGACTCCGGCGCATGCAGAACGTGCCAATGCCGTCGCCGAATCAAATGCTCGCATTTACACAACGGCAACCCTGTTCACCGCATCTCATCCCCTGTATATACCGCGCAGTTGTCCGGCGTCTCATACACGGCGACCGACCTCACCTCATATCCCTTTTGCTCCAGGAAACGATAAAAATGCGCTGCAAAATTTTCCGCCGTCGGCCGAAAGGGAACCTCGACCAGACGAAATCCCTCTTCCTCCAGCGCCTGAACGGTTTTCATTCTCAGCGAATTTTTCTCATATATGAACGCATGATCATAGTAATCCGTGAGTTCCCTTACATCGCGCTTCAGATCTCCAAAATCGGAAATCATCCCCCGAAGCTGTCCCTCCTCCCGGAGCGTAAGAGCGCCCACCTCTACGACAACCCGCCAGCGGTGTCCGTGCAGATTCCTGCATTTCCCCTCATATCCTGCAAGAAAATGCGCGGAATCAAAGCTCTGTTCTGTTCGAATGCTGTACATAATTTCCCTCACTCTATCGGCATTTCCTGAATGTACATAATATCAAAGTGAGCCTGCCCACTTTGCCGTGCCGATGCACAGCCGCGTAGCGGCCTTCCCATGTGCATCGTGTACATCTCACCGCTTCTTCTTATCATTCAGAAATCGATAATTCCTGAATGATAAGAAGAAGCCATGAGAAAATCCCATGACTCCGAATATCGCATATTTACGATTCTCACCCTGCGGCGAAAAGAGTCCCGGTTTTGTTTTCAGACAGGAAGGTACAAATGAACTGTCTTATTAATGGAAAAATCAATTTCAGTCCGCGTCTGCGTCCTCAGCCTCCTCACGAATCAGGTCAAGAACCGCGGTAAGCTCGCTTCCGACCGGCGGAGCAGACATCAACTCCTGATGCCGGCCCTCCGGCGTGATATTACAGAGGACGTTGCTCTCTCCGCGCGGTCCCTTCTCGATCATATAGTAGTGAACCGCGTCCGTCTTCGGATTCCGGACAATGTAGGCCGAAAGCGCGGCATGTTCAAACAACCCCTTCTGCGGCAGTTCCATACAGATCGCGGTCGTCTCATCATCGATATCAAGCGACATCACACTGAAATCCTCAATGGTATAGGGGCTCGGCACTTTGTCGCCAAATGGCTTTGCAAACATTTCCAGCAAAAGGTCTCCGCCTTTTTCGTCGAGCTCACGGATAAACTCCTCCCGCTTCTCAAACAAACGCTTCGGAATCTGGACCTTTTCCACGGAATTGCGCGCGAGCATCGTGAACTCCGCTTTGGAAACCTTTTTGACCTGAGGCGCGGGCTGTCCGGGCGCCGCCGCCACTTTTGAAAAATCAGTTGTAAAAGCATTCTTCCGGAATACAAATCCCTTCGTCTGCGGATTCAGGATCACACCGACCAGTGCGGATTTCTCATTTGTCACATTCCGGATCACCTGCTCGGCCGGCACACGAATCATGTAAGGAAAATCCTTTGTTTCCAGGATCTTGTCTCTGGATGTGAATGCAGGAGCGTACTTATTGCCCTTCGGATCAGTGACCGTCACCGGAAACATGCGAAGCTCCTCGTTCTTTTTTAACGCTTCTCCCCGAAGCATCTTCAAAACGACATTCACGTCCGCCTTCTTCGGAAAAGCAACCGGCACGATCACCTGAGAGTTTCGAAAAAGCCGAATCAGCTCCTCGAGTTTTTTCACATCCTTCTGAGATGCCGTATATTCTTCAATCGCCTTTTCAAGCTTCGTGTTATCCAGATTGAACGTCATACGGGTCAAAATCTTTTTGTCCATTTCATTCTCCTGATAAACATTGCATGATCCCGCAGATCATGGATATGCTTACATTAAACTGTCTGCTGTTTTCCTTAATCCGGATCAGCTGGTTCGGCTCATCCACATAGAGGATCTTCGCCCCGAAAAACCCAGGCGTCGCCTCAAACATCCGCGTCTGATGCATGTGAATATCACAGCGTTCACCCACAAAATAACAGAATGGATTGATATACTCATCCCAGTCTTCCGCGCCCGGCGAAGGCTCTGTTTTCA
>JAJQDV010000026.1:0-31841 GCA_021202015.1 Clostridiales bacterium
GGGGCAGGAGCGGCACGTCGGCAATCCGCAGGGAATTGATCACGATGTGGACATGGATGTTGCCGCTGTGGTTATGCCCGTCCGAGTGGGTGCAGACCAGCGCCTGATGTCCGGGGAAATGCTCAGCGCAGAATTTTTCTCCCAGCTCCTGCGCCTTGTCAACCGTTAGCCCGTTGTCCGTGCCATCGCGCGGGTCAAAGCTGATGATATAGTGGTGGCTCTTCACGTCCTCCCGTTTCCGGTTCTTCCCATAACGCAGGTTCGCCCTCATACACGCCACTGCAAAATCTTCATCCCCGCAGTTCAGTGTCTTAATCCGGTAATCCTCACGGGGGATGAGGTGGCCGTCCGCGTCAAGCGTGGGCTTCATGGTAAATTCATCGTGCTGGTACGTCAGGTATTTTTCCGCGTCGCCGTAATCTGCGTTCTTAGAGCTGATATGCTTGAACGTTGCCAACTGCGTCACCTACCTTTCGCAATAATTCAAATTTCAAATCGGCAAGGCTGGCGGCTGCGTCATGCAGCTCCTTCTCCATTGCCGGGTACGGGGAATGCCACTCGTTCAATGTGCGAGCGATCTGGTTTAAGTTGCTGCCGATCTTCCCATACTCAGCGGTCAGCTTCCCGATGGCGGCAAGCAGCTCGTCATTGACCGGGGATACCTGGATGATCGGGCGGATGGTCGCCCGCGTGATCGACTGCCGGATAAATTCCGACTGACTCATGCCGTAGGTGGAAAGCCGCTCCTTAAAGTCGTTGTATTCCTCGTCGTTCATGCGTGTCTTGACTACATGGGTTCTGTGCGGTGTGTTATATCGCCTGCTCATAAAAATCTGTCCTCCTGTATCTTTTGATTTTTTATCTCTCTGTATCTTTTATGGGGACGGGTAACTCCAGTTTTGGCCCCTGCTTCGCAAAATTTTTTTCAAAAAATTTTCCCTCCTACTTCTTAGATGTGGACGTTTTAGTGTGCTACTCGTTAAAATTTTTTTAACTTTTTTTCGGCGGTTCCCCGCCGCGCGCGCAGAAGTGAAAGCGGGGCAGATGGAAAATCCCAGCGGGATTTTCTTTTAAGCAGGGTTTGGGGAAGGCACTCCCCAACAAGATTCCCGCGGGGCAAAATGGAGCGTAGAGCGAAATTTGGCACCGTGGTAGAATCTTGCTCTATATCCCGATACCCGTGAATTTTCGCTTTGAACATTTTTTATACCTTTTGGTTGATTTTTAAAAATGACTATGATATTATAAAAGGACGAAAGGAAAAGGAGGATGAACTATGCTAACCACACTGGGAAGATTTTTGAGAAAGCTACGAATCGATCATGATGAAATATTGAAAGACATGGCTGATAAACTGAAGGTAACTGCATCTTTTCTATCTGCTGTTGAAAACGGAAAGAAACGTATGCCATCTGAATGGAATTCAAAAATATGTGATTTGTATTCTCTCAATAGTGAACAAAGAAATGAATTTACATCTGCAATTTCGGAATCGGAAAAAAAGATAGAAATGAATTTTCAGGGAGCCGCTTCCAGCAATCGTAAGCTGGCCATATCATTTGCGAGAAGTTTTACTGAATTTGATGACAAGCAGATTGAAGCTATTAAAAAAATTATGCAGGGAGGTACAAGCGATTGAATTGTTATAAGGCAAATGCCACATCGAGAGCTGCCATCAGGAAATATGTCAGATGGCTGAAAGAAACTATAGAAATGGAAGATGCACTTTACTTTCCAGTTGTTAAATTTCTGGAAAATGTTCTTCCTATCCTAATCCCTGAATTTCAATTAGAAATTGTGCCAGTTGTGGAAATGGGAAACAAGCATGGCGAAACTTTCCCAGATAAAAATCTAATCCGCATCCGTGAGGATATTTATCTTAGAGCAGTTGCTGGTGAGGGGAGAGATAGGCTGACAATTGCACATGAGATAGGTCATCTTCTTTTACATGAGCGGAGTGAAATTGCTTTGTGTCGGATGGAACCTGGCGAAAAATTAAAGCCTTATGAAGATCCCGAATGGCAGGCCAATGCCTTTGGTGGTGAATTGTTGGCATCTTCCTATTTGATTCAAGGAATGAGTGTTTCTGAAGTAAAAGAAAAGTGTGGTGTCTCCGCAAGCGCAGCCAGTGTACAGCTTCGGGCGCTTTATAAGTAGATGAGGAGGTGGTTTGATTGATTGTAGTAAAGAAAAAGTGCTGATACAGTCATTTCAGCGACTGTGTCAGCACTCTGCTCCGAATATTTCTATTCGTAATCTGGTTTATATATTTTAATTGATTATGGGGCAGTTGTCAATCTGGCAAAAGTTACAAATTACGTCTCCGGATATTTCTATTCGTAATCTGGTAAATTCTTATGGGAATACCTCGGAGACTCAACTTCAAAACAAAATTTTAAAGTCTCGTTGTTTTGATGTACGAGCAAAGAAAGGACAGATCATGTCAACTTTCAAGAATAATATGAGGTATTTTTATGAGAAAAAGGAAAACTGTATTTGATGATGGGTTTCAGGCGTACCTGACTGAAGGAGCAAGATTTGTAGGTGACGCTGGCATCCCTGTGTTAATGGATTTAAAAAATACACAGATACCGTTTGACATCATACCATTCACAAAAGCAAGGGCGTGCGCAAACAAACGGCAATATATCCATTTTTATGAACATGATAAGGCATTCTCTACGGTGCTTACATCAACAAAACAATACCTGGATCTTCTAAAACAATTTGATGGAGTCATTACGCCGGATTGCACAATGATGATCGGACAGTCAAAATGTCTGCAAGAGGCAAACACCTATATGAACAGAGCCGTAGGATATTTCCTTCAAAGACAAGGGCTTTCTGTCATTGCGAATTTAAGATGGAGTGATGAGTCCAGCTTCGAATATTGCTTCCTTGGTGTTCCGAAAAATGATATTGTTGCTGTCAGTACACATGGTTGTATTACGTCAAAAGAGCAGCGACTCATGTTTAAAAAAGGAATGTCCGCTATGCTGGAAACGCTCACTCCAAAGGCAGTGTTAGTACACGGATATATGCCGGATGATATATTTGGAGAATTCAAGGGGCAGGCTGAGTTCTATCGATATGCAAGTCAGTTTGAACGCACTCACCGAAAGGAGGGTGCGTAAGATGGGGACTACATATAAGGGTGATACGAAATATTACCGCAGCATAGGCCAAAATGTATTAATTACATCACAATCATATAATTTTCATAATGGTTATTTCGGTCAGAACAGCATTCATGGAAATAACAGTACAAGGAACATTGTATCTGAGGATAACATGAAGACAGCAATTGATTTTTATAACAAAATTGCACTTGGTGGAAAAGAACAGACCATTGACAGCAATTTAAAAATCACCAGAATGGCAGATGGAACTACTATAACCATGAGAAAGATTTCCCATTCTGATGGTACGCCGGTTGTTGATATCAATATCAAAAGAAGTACACATACTGGCGGAATTAAGGATCAAAAAATTCATTTTGTATTGGAGGGTGAATAATGATTTCAATAGACGACAGGATTGTTAAAACAGACGCCGGAATATTTTCCGAAATGCTTGGGCACAAGTTGCTTAGTTACAGGCACGACCCTCTTATGTACTCGCAGTCTGTATATGGAATTGCAGGGTTGTTCCTGGAAGATCGCAGCTATGCTGTCACAAATCTGGTTGAGGTGAGGGACTACTATGGTTCCAATGAGGATGTAGCCATTTTTAAAATCTCGCAAGAAAAAGAAAATGAGATTCATTCTTACGTTCAGGGTGAAACCTTCATCAACACGCCAGTCAACCAAAAAATCATAAAAGTACTGGTTATAAACGAGCATCAGCGCTTATTTAAGCATGAACAGCAAACCTATGATGTCCGGCTGACCAGAGGATTTATTATCGAATTAGAGGATGGACTTCAGATCTCCTTTGAAAAAGACATTTGGTTTTCAGAGGATATCAATATAAGCCGCGGATATCATTTGGAAAAACAGTTACTTCCCACGAACAGGATTACAGATGAATGGGAAAATCCATTCCGTCTTACATGTGAGAGGGAAATTATAACTTTTCAAAAATCTGACATGCTTTAAGTCACACATGAGCCGATTCTCAATCTACGAGATCCGGCTCCCTCTATCATATTATGATAAAACAAGTACTCTTTAGCCTTGAGGGTAACGAGAAATTCAAGTATAATATGTAAAGATAAATATTCGATTTCTATCAGACTCTTATTTAGAAATCGGGTATGACATATACAAGGGGACGTTTATATGCCTACATTAGAGTGGATTGGAAAAGACAAAGTAATCAATCATCATCAGGACGTGCCATACCGGGTACTGGAAAGACAGTATAGCTATGATTCCGATGGGCAGCATTCTGAAGACAATGGCAGCGAAAATATGATTATCCACGGGGATAATCTGAAAGCGCTGAAATCACTCCTGCTCCGATATGAAGGACAGATCAACTGTATTTATATCGATCCACCCTACAATACCGGGAATGAAGGTTGGGTATACAATGACAATGTGAACGATCCAAAAATCCGAAAATGGCTGGGTGAGGTGGTCGGTAAAGAAGGAGAAGATTTAAGTCGTCATGACAAGTGGCTGTGTATGATGTATCCGAGACTGAAGTTGTTAAACAAACTTCTTGCAGATGACGGAGTAATTTTCGTATCTATAGATGACATCGAAGTAACATATCTCCGCCTTATTATGGATGAGATATTTGGGAAAAGCCGGTTTATATCACAACTTATATGGAAAAGTCGTCAAAATAAAGATAATCGAAATATTACCAATGTATCTGTAGATCATGAATATGTTTTATGTTATGGTTCAACACTTCGTGGATGTATGAGAAAGACAGATCAATATAAAAATCCAGATAATGATCCACGAGGGCCATGGACTAGTGCTAATATGGCGGGATTGGCGACAGCGGAAGCACGACCAAATCTACATTATGATTTAATTGATCCAAACACCGGAATTAACTATGGTCGTCCGGTAAAAGGCTGGCGATATGATAGAAATACCATGATGCGTCTGATTGAAGAAAATAAAATTATATGGCCAGATTCTCCATCTGGAAGACCGAGAAAGAAACAGTTTCTTGCCGAGTTGGAAGGAACCTATACAGGTTATTCTTCGGTAATCGGGGAAAATCTTTATACTCGATCTGGTAGTGTTGAACAACTAAATATCTGGGGTGAAATACGGTTCGATTTTCCTAAAAATTCTGCCCTTATTCAAGAATTATTAGAACAAGCGACTAAAAACGGAGATATAATTCTTGACTCCTTCGCTGGTTCCGGCACTACCGCTCATGCCGTCCTGAACATGAACAAGGCTGATGGGGGTAATCGAAAGTTTATTCTGGTGGAGCTTGGCGACTATGCCGACACCATCACTGCCGAGCGTGTGAAACGTGTAATTCAGGGCTATGGTTCCGGCAAAAATAAGAAAGAGGGAACCGGAGGACATTTCAGCTACTATGAATTAGGCGAACCGCTGTTTATCGAAGATATATTAAATGAATCAGTTGGAACTGATAAAATTCGGGAATATATCTGGTATACTGAAACCCGACAGCCTCATGCGCCTGTTTTCGACGGACATCCTTATTTCCTTGGAAACCATAATGGCACGGCATACTATTTTTATTACGAACCTGACCGTATCTGCTCTCTGGATTATGATTTTCTGGCAACAATTTCCATAAGAGCGGACAATTATATTCTTTACGCTGACCGATGTGCACTGAGCAGTGAGGAACTGCTCCGCTTCGGTATTACGTTTAAAAAAATCCCCCGTGATATTGCACGGCTATAAGGAGGCGGGCAGAAATGGAATTAAAGACCTATCAGAAAAATGTAATCAAGGACCTGAAGCGTTATCTGGAGTTGCTGAATGACACAACCGATCTGTCACTGGCTTTTCGCCGTTTTTGGGAAGAAAAGGGTGTTCCGGTTACTTCCGGCGGCATACAACCATATCAGAATATTCTGCCCGGCGTACCAAATCTATGCCTGAAGGTTCCAACTGGCGGCGGAAAGACCTTCCTTGCATGTAACGCGATCCGTCCCATTTTTGATGCACTTCCCACCACAAAAATAAAAGCGGTGGTCTGGCTTGTGCCGTCCGATTCTATTCTTACACAGACACTGGCTGCTCTACGAAACCCTGAACATGACTATCGGCAAAAAATTAATGCCGACTTTGGCAGCCGAGTGGAGATTTACACAAAGGAACAGCTTCTAAATGGACAGAATTTCAATATCACTTCCGTCAGCGAACAGCTTTCTATCATGGTGCTGTCCTATGATTCGTTTCGTGGCCGCAAAGAAGCATTAAAAGCCCGACAGGAAAATGGCAATCTGGCGCAGATTGCAAAAGCATTGGGGACACCGACGCATCCGGTAGAGGGCGCCGATGAGACTGCTTTGCTCCAGATTATCAACCAACTTTCTCCGCTTGTAATCGTAGACGAGAGCCATCATGCCCGCAGTAAACTGAGCAGGGAAATGCTTGAAAATTTTAATCCGTGCTTTGTGCTGGACTTGACAGCTACTCCTACGAAAGAGAGTAACATCCTTTGCTATGTAGATGCACTACAGTTAAAAAAAGAAAATATGGTCAAACTTCCTGTGATCGTTTATAACCGCAGCAGTCAACGAGAGGTAATGGCAGATGCCGTTGATCTTCGCAAGCAACTGGAAAAACAGGCTAATGAGGAGTACCTGGAACAGGAAGCGGCAAAACCCGGAAACGGTGTATATATTCGTCCTATTGTGCTGTTTCAGGCACAGCCGAAGGGAAAAGAAGACAGCACCACTTTTGAAAAGCTACGTGAGAAACTGGTAGAGGCTGGAATTCCGGCAGAAGAAATTGCTATCAAGACGGCGGATGTTAATGAATTAAAAAATATTGATTTGCTTTCGCCTGATTGCCCGATTCGCTATATCATCACAGTAAATGCCTTGAAAGAAGGCTGGGATTGTCCGTTTGCTTATATTCTTGCTTCCTTGGCTAATAAGACCAGTCAGATTGATGTAGAACAAATTGTAGGGCGTGTGCTGCGACAACCCTACACGCGGAGACATGGAAAAGCACCATTAAACATGTCTTATGTACTGACCAGTTCTTATGATTTCAAAACCACGCTGGACGGTATCGTCAAAGGATTAAACGGCGCAGGATTCAGTGGAAAGGACTATCGAATAGGCTCTGACATACAGAAGCCGATTCCTTCACCCGAATACATTCAGCAAAATCTGCTCCGTGATCCTCTTTATTATGGCGAAGATCCCGTACTAAATAGTATTCCTGCTGCCAGGAAAGAACCCGAAGAATTTCTGGAATTCGATGCTGCTTCTCTTGCAAAAGAACTGACAGACAGGCAAGAAAATCAGGATGAATCTTCTTTGTCAGACGGAGTGGCTGCTATGTTGGAAGATGCCTTCAGAGAGCAGGCAGCGATGGACGACGCTTTTTCGTCAGAACCAGAAAACGGTTTCGCTGATATTCCCGCTGAGGTACAGGATAAAATGACACATTTTTACATGAATACAGAGTTTACAGAAGAAATTGGCAAAATCCAAATACCACAGTTCTTTCTGAAAGTTGAGGATAGCTTTTTCATTGACGGGTATACCGTAAAATTAGAAAAAGAACACCTTGCAGAAGGATTCACTTTAAAAGGCAAGCCTTATCCTACGCAATTTGATCATACAGACAGTGAAATGGTTCGCGTGGACTTAGGTGATAAAGAAGGCAGTACGCCCAGAGTATTCAAGATGTCAGAAACTGACCAGCGGTATATAAAAGCTCAGTTTTCCAGATTCAGCACGGAACAGAAAATTCGTACTTGTAAGGACATTATTCATAAGAATCTGAATCAAATCAATATGATAGACGGGTATGAGTTGAGACAATATGTTGATTTAATCGTAGATCAGATGGATTCCGATACGCTTAGTGCATTAGAAAAATCTCCCCTCGGTTTTTCTGCTCGCATCAGGAATTATGTGGAGGCACTTCTGGAGACTCATTACGAGAAATGTTTCACAGAATGGCTGGAGACTGGGAAAATTGTTTGCGAACCATCTTATCAGTTGCCACCGGTAATCTCTCCGATTCACAGCACAAATATTTTCGGAGGCAGCCTTTACCAAGCAGAGGAAGAAGTCAATGGATTTGAGTACGAGATGGTAATGGCTCTGACCAGTCTTTCAAACATCAGATGGTGGCATCGCAACATTTCTAAACGTGGCCTTTGCCTGAACGGTTTCATCAACCACTACCCGGATTTTATCGTAATGACGAAAAAGGGGCGAATTATTTTGATTGAGACAAAAGGCGATCATCTGGAAAACACAGAGACAAAGCAAAAATTAAGTCTGGGACGTGCCTGGCAAAACCATACCGCCGATATGTATCGCTATTATATGGTTTTCCAAAGCAAGGACTTAAAATTGGATGGAGCCTATCAGATTGATAAATTTATAGATATTCTGGCGCAACTGTAACTGACCATGCTCGCTTTTTCAAAAAAAGTAGAAACGGCAGTAGAGATTAAATCAGCCCATTTTAATGATTACATTAAATGCCGATCTCATACAACGCATCGTGGTGCATTGGGATTGGCATTTTATTTTAAATATAAAATCTTTTGCTTTGGAGGAAATAGATTGCTCAATATTTGGATATTCCGTTTCGACAGAGACCGCCCGGGGCAGAACGCCCCGAATCATCCACATTTTTTCAGGAACTTGACGAGTCGTTTCGGGACAGCGGCTGCCTTTCTTCTTATTCCCCGCAACTGACTGCCGCCGTGGGGAAACGAAGAAACACAAAATATACTGGATATCCTGGCCGAACATAATGTCCATGCCACATTTTTCATGACCGGCGGCTGGGTGGAGTCCTACCCGGACGATGTGATCGCCATTTACGAGGCGGGGCACGATCTGGGGAACCACAGCGAGAATCACAAAAATATGAGTCGGCTGACGTATGAGGAGATCCGGGAGGAGATCCTGTCTGTCCATGAGAAGGTGAAGGAGCTGACCGGGTATGAGATGTTCCTGTTTCGCCCTCCCTACGGCGATTATGACAATCATGTCATCGAAAATGTGACAGAGTGCGGCTACTACGCGATCCAGTGGTCGATTGACAGCCTTGACTGGAAGGATTACGGTGTTGACGATATCATTGACCGGGTCTGCAGTTCGGAAAATCTGGCCGGCGGCGCGATCATCCTTTGTCACAACGGGGCAAAATACACGGCGCAGGCGCTCGACCGGCTTCTGACGAATCTGGAGGAGCAGGGCTATGAGATCGTGCCAATCTCGGAATTGATTTATACGAAGAATTATCATCTCGACGCAAACGGGATGCAGATCTCTGACGAGTAATCTGTTTCTGATGTATGCGAAAAAATACATATTTGTCGAAAAAACGATAACGTAAGAATTGACTTTTCAGGTTGTATCCGTGATAATCGGTATCAAATCAGGCAGGAGGCAGATTTTGCCTCCTGTTTGATTATGACTTTTGTGTGCGTTGAGAAGAAAGACCAGAGGGATACGGTGAGGACAGACATTATAGAATTAAGACATATTACGAAGACTTACCCTGACGGATTTACCGCTGTGAAGGATATGAATCTTACCATCCGTCGCGGGGAGTTTGTTACGCTGCTCGGCCCCTCGGGCTGCGGTAAGACGACGACGCTGCGCATGATCGCCGGCTTTGACCTGCCTACGGAGGGTCAGATCCTGCTGGATGGGGAGGATATCACGAATTTTCCGCCGAATAAGCGTCCGGTGAACACGGTGTTTCAGAGATACGCGCTTTTTCCTCATATGGACGTGGAGGCGAATATCGCCTTTGGCCTGAAACAGAAAAAAATCGCGAAGAATGTGATTTCCGGAAAAGTAAAGAAGGTGCTGGAACTGGTGGATCTGGAGGGGTTTGAACACCGCCCGATCGACACGCTCTCGGGCGGACAGCAGCAGCGTGTGGCGATCGCCCGCGCGCTTGTCAACGAGCCGGAGATCCTTTTGCTGGACGAGCCGCTTGGAGCTCTGGACCTGAAGATGCGAAAGGAGATGCAGCTGGAGCTGATCGCCATGCATGAGGAGCT
The DNA here is from genome assembly GCA_021202015.1 of Clostridiales bacterium. GTDB lineage: Bacteria > Bacillota > Clostridia > Lachnospirales > Lachnospiraceae > Eubacterium_I. Next base: position 10,165 of record JAJQDV010000026.1, read on the forward strand.
GGGTATCACTTTTCTCTATGTCACCCATGACCAGGAGGAGGCGCTTACCATGTCGGACAGGATCGTCGTGATGTCTGACGGAGAGGTGCAGCAGGCCGGTACGCCGGAGGAGGTTTATAATGAGCCGGTCAATCCTTTTGTGGCGGATTTTATCGGCGAGAGCAATATGTTCAACGGCATTATGACTGGCACGTTGAAAGCCCGCTTCTGCGGAGGCGATTTTGCGTGTGTCGACGATATCCCGGTCGGGACTCCGATTACGGCGGTGGTGCGTCCGGAGGTCGTGGCGCTGACAGAGCCGGAGAAGGGCATGATCCGCGGCACGGTGCAGAGCGCTGTGTTTAAGGGAACGCACTATGAGATTACCGTAGAGTCCGGGAAAAATGAGATCGTCGCCAACTCCGTTCGTCCTGTGCGGGAGGGGATTACCGTCGGTCTGCGTGTGGAGCCGGAGGATCTGCATATCATGATCGCGGAGGACAGTACAAACTTCTTTGCCGCTGAGATGAACCGGAATTACAGACTGGAATACAACGGGCATGAACTGGATGTCAGCCTCACCAGGATCATCCGGGGCAGCCGGCGTCTGGCGGACGGTATGCTGGTGGATGAGAACGGCAGGGAGATCGATCTGAAACGCAGAAAGATCATGGTCGCGATCGAGGCGCAGGATATCCGCATGACCGATGAGGAAAATGAGGGCATTGTCTGCGGTCATATCCGGGATCTGATCTATATGGGCGACCATTACAGCTATGTCGTCCGCACGGAACAGGATCATGAGTTTATTGTAAATGACGAATACCTCTGGAATATGGATGATTACGTGGGGCTGATCATGCCGGTGGATAAAATGAAGTTTGTGTTGAAGTGATCGGAGAGATTCATATGAGAGGTTTTCAGTTTTCCAGAAAAACGCTGGGCATTCCCTATGCCGTTTTCCTTCTTGTGTTTGTGGCGGTGCCGCTGGCGGTACTGGTTTTTTATGCGTTTACGAACGGACAGGGACAGCCGACACTGGCGAACCTGACCGGTTTTTTTACCAGTGCGTATACGCTGGGGACACTGGCTTACAGTTTTGCGGTCGCGGTCGTAACAACGGCGGTCTGTCTGCTGATTGCCTATCCGACGGCGTATATCCTTGCTGCGGGTAAAATGAAGAGAAGAACCCTGCTTCTGCTGCTGTTTCTAATGCCGATGTGGATCAATTTTTCCCTTCGTCTCACGGCTTTAAAGGAGATTCTGTCCCTGCTGGAGGGGAATATGGCTTTTTACCCTTTTTTGAATACGATCATCGGGATGACGTATGACTTCCTTCCGTTTATGATACTTCCGATTTACACGACGCTCTCCAGGATGGACCTCTCGCTGATCGAAGCGGCCAGAGATCTGGGTGCCGGAGAATGGGAAGCATTTCTGAAGGTGACGCTTCCCCTGTCCGTGCCTGGGATCGTCAGCGGCGTTTCCATGGTATTTCTTCCTTCGATGACGAACTATGTTGTGCTGGAGATGCTGTATAACAGCACGTATATCATGGGCAGTCTGATCGGGAGTTATTTCGCTGCTTACGACTGGCACGGCGGTTCCATGATCGCACTGATCCTGCTGGCTGTGATCTGTCTGTTTACGATCGCGACCGGGGACAGCATGAGAGAGGATAACGCGAGAGGAGGAGTGCTGCTCTGATGAGGAAAACGGGAAAGGGCCTCTTTCTGGCGCTGGTGCTTGCTTTTTTATATGTGCCGGTTCTGATTCTGATGGTGTACAGCTTCACGACGTCGACACACATCGGGGCGATTCGCGGATTTTCGCTGCAGAACTATGTGACTCTTTTTACAACGGAGGAATTGCTGGGGATGATTCGCGGTACGGTTTTTCTTGCTCTCGCTGCCGCGGCTATCGCTTCGTTTCTCGGAACCCTGGGTGCGATCGGGAGTTTTTATTCCCGTAAGAGGACATCGTCCTTTCTTGCTGCCATGAATCAGGTTCCGGTGGTCAATGCCGATGTTGTGACCGGTTTCTCTGTCTGCATATTGCTGGTAGTTGTGTTCGGCGTGAGCAAGGATACTTTTCTCCCGCTGCTGGCGGGACATGTGACGCTGTGCGCGCCCTTTGTCTATCTCTCCGTGATGCCGAAGCTGAAACAGATGGATCCGGCCACGTACGAAGCGGCGCTGGATCTCGGAGCGACCCCTCTGGGAGCGCTGGGAACCGTGATCCTTCCGCAGATCGCGCCGGGAATCGTTTCCGGTTTTGCTCTGGCTGTCACTCTTTCGCTCGACGATTATTTTATCGCCGCATATACGAAACCGGCGACCTTTGATACGATCAGTACTTACGTAGTGAACGCGACAAAGGGCGCGCAGACAGATATTAAGACCGCATTGTGGGCGCTGGTTACGGTGATCTTCGTGATCGTCGTTCTGATTGTGGTCGGTATGACACTCCGGGGTGCGAGGAAGGAGAGGAGGCTGAATCGATGATGGGGAAAAAGCGGACAGCCCTGATTCTGACGGCTGTTCTCAGTGTGACGGCATATTTTTCGACCGCGGATCCGGAAAATCTGAAGTGCGCGGGATTCAACGGAAAGCTGAGTCCGGTCATGTCGGCGGCAGCGGCTGAGGCCGGCGGAACTGACGGGATTGACGGGGAGACAGCAGCGGCAGAGACCGGCGGGAATGACGGGGGAACGGCAGCGGCTGAGGCCGGCGGAACAGACGAAGAGATCACCCTGCGCGTCTGCAACTGGGAGGAATATATTGATCTGGGCGGCTGGGATGAGGAGGAGACCATTGATCTGGAGAGCGGCGACATTATAGGGATCCATTCCATGGTGGAAGATTTTGAGGAGTGGTATTATAAGGAATATGGAATAAAAGTGAATGTAGAATATTCTACGTTCGGCACCAATGAGGATCTTTACAACATGCTGACGCTCGGGGATGAGTTTGATCTGGTCTGCCCCTCCGAATATATGGTCATGAAGCTGATGGCGGAGGATCTGCTTGTGCCGCTGTCCGATGACTTTTTTGATTCCTCGGATCCCGACAACTATTACAGCAGAGGAGTTTCTTCCTATATACAGAACATCTTTGACGAGCAGGAGATCAACGGCGAGAGCTGGAGCAGATATATGGCGGGCTATATGTGGGGCATCACCGGCATTGTTTATAATCCGAAGGCAGTTTCTGAGGAGGATGCCTCTACGTGGAAGATTCTGAATGATCAGGACTATTGGAGGCGGATTACCATCAAGGACAATGTCCGCGATTCTTATTTTGCGGCTGTCGCAGCCTTGAAGTCAGATCTGCTCACGTCGGAGGATTTTTTAAACGATCCGGATTATGCGCAGCGTCTCGAAAATGAAATGAATGATGTTTCGGATGAAACCATGGCGGCCGTCGAAGAATACTTGCAGGAGATGACGGATAACGCCTACTCTCTGGAAACAGATTCAGGGAAGGCGGACATGATCACCGGGAAAGTGGTCGCAAATTACCAGTGGTCTGGAGACGGCGTTTACACCATGGACCAGGCCGAGGAGGACGGCATGGAGCTTTGTTTTGCGGTTCCCGCGGAGTCCACCAACATTTATTTTGACGGGTGGGTGATGTTAAAGAGCGGAATCGGCGATGATGAGGCAAAACAGCAGGCCGCGGAAGCGTTTATCAATTTCCTGTCACGGCCGGATAATGTAATCCGCAATATGTATTACGTCGGCTATACCTCTGTGATCTCCGGCGGAGAGGACACCCGGATATTTGAGTATGCGGACTGGTGTTATGGCGCGGAGGACGGGGAGGAGGAAACGGCGGAGTACCCGCTCGGATATTTTTTCGGCGGGGACAGTGAGGACGCGGATTTTGTGATCACGGCGCCCGCCGATCAGGTGGACCGGCAGCTGGCGGCGCAGTATCCGTCGGAGGAAACGCTCCGGCGGGCTTCCATTATGGTATATTTTGATGCGGAGTCGAATGAAAAGATCAATCAGATGTGGATCCGTGTCCGGTGTTATGATATCCGGGATGTCCCGGCGTGGGCATGGGGGTTATGCCTGGCTGCTGCGGCAGGCGTCTGTATTTTTTTCGTGCGGAGGAGATTGCTTTCGCATGTTTGAATTCCCAGCTCTCTGTCTCACATGCGTAAAATGAAAAAAGTGTTGACGCGGACTTGCTTCCTGTGCTATAGTGGATTAGCTATGGAAGCGGGTCTTTTTTTTTATACAGGAAAGTTCTCCGCACTTTGTTATTCAGAATTTAAGTGGAGGTGGAAAGTTGTGCGCGTTAAGATTACTTTGGCATGCACGGAGTGCAAGCAGCGAAATTACAACCTGACGAAGGATAAGAAAGCACATCCTGAGAGAATGGAAGTAAACAAGTACTGCAAGTTCTGCAGGAAACATACTTTACACAAGGAAACCAGATAATCTGACAAGAGAAGGAGTGAAGAATGGAAGAGAGCAAAAAGAACGAGGCTGCAAGGGGCAGCTGGTTCAAAGGGCTTCAGGCCGAGTTTCATAAGATCAAGTGGCTGAGCAAAGAGTCTCTTGGAAAACAGACCGTAGCCGTCATTATTGTTTCTGTCATCCTTGGAATTATTATCGCCGTGTTGGATCTCCTTATTCAGAACGGCATTGATTTACTGGTGAATTTGTAAGGAAGGCACAGGTGAGGATATGGCAGAGGCGAACTGGTATGTGGTACACACGTATTCCGGATATGAGAATAAGGTAAAGGCCGACATCGAGAAGACCATTGAGAACCGGCATCTGGAGGAGCAGATCCTTGAGGTCCGTATCCCGATCGAGGATGTGATCGAGATGAAGAACGGCTCGAAAAAGATGGTTCAGAAGAAGCTTTTTCCCGGATATGTGCTGATCAACATGATTATGAATGATGATACCTGGTACGTGGTCAGGAATACCAGGGGTGTGACCGGGTTTGTCGGCCCGGGTTCCAAGCCGGTACCGCTCACAGAAGCCGAGATGAGACCTCTGGGAATCAGAGAAGAGAATGTTGTATACGATTTCAGCGTCGGAGATCACGTATCCGTGGTCAGCGGCGTCTGGAGAGACACGGTCGGCGTGATTCAGTCCATGAATGAAAATAAACAGACAGTGACGATCAACGTCGAGTTATTCGGCCGCGAAACGCCGGTAGAGATAAGTTTCGCAGACATACTGAAAATGTAACTTGAATCCGAACGGTTCGGATGAACGTAAACTGAACAGACGTCAGTAAAGGAGCGGCTGTACAGATTAAAGGAGGCAATTTCAAATGGCAAAGAAAGTAACAGGATATATCAAACTGCAGATTCCTGCCGGAAAAGCGACGCCCGCGCCGCCGGTCGGACCTGCACTCGGCCAGCACGGCGTGAACATTGTGGAGTTCACCAAGCAGTTTAATGCAAGGACGGCAGACCAGGGCGACCTGATCATTCCGGTCGTGATTACCGTATACGCGGACAGGAGCTTCAGCTTCATTACCAAGACGCCGCCGGCAGCGGTTCTGATCAAGAAAGCCTGCGGCATTCAGTCCGGTTCGGGCACGCCGAACACGGTGAAGGTGGCTGAGATCACGAAGGCGCAGCTTCAGGAGATCGCGGAGCTGAAGATGAAGGATCTGAACGCTGCGTCTCTGGAGGCAGCCATGAGCATGATCGCCGGCACGGCGAGAAGCATGGGCGTTACCGTTGCGGAGTGATTGAAGCAGTAATGATACAGTGGGAGGGTCCTCTCCCGATTACCACAGGAGGTTAAATCCATGAAAAGAGGAAAAAAATATTCAGAAGCAGTAAAAAAGTTTGACAGACAGACTCAGTATGATGCGGCTGATGCGATTAAGATCGTAAAGGAAAATGCCACCGCAAAGTTTGATGAGACCATCGAGGCTCATATCCGGACCGGATGTGACGGCCGTCATGCCGATCAGCAGGTCCGCGGAGCCGTTGTGCTGCCGCACGGTACCGGCAAGAGCGTTCGCGTTCTTGTTTTTGCTAAGGGCACCAAGGTGGACGAGGCGACTGCGGCCGGTGCGGATTTCGTCGGAGGAGAGGAGCTGATCCCGCGTATCCAGAAGGAGGGATGGCTGGACTTCGATGTCGTTGTGGCGACTCCGGATATGATGGGCGTTGTCGGACGTCTCGGACGTATCCTCGGCCCGAAAGGCTTAATGCCGAATCCGAAGGCCGGCACCGTAACGATGGATGTGACAAAGGCGATCAATGACATCAAAGCAGGTAAGATTGAGTACAGGCTGGACAAAACCAATATTATCCATGTGCCGATTGGAAAAGCATCCTTTACAGAAGAACAATTAGCGGACAACTTCCAGACCCTTATGGATGCCATCAACAAAGCGAAACCCGCCGCGCTGAAGGGACAGTATCTCAGAAGCGTAGTTCTGTCTTCCACCATGGGACCCGGCGTGAAATTAAATGTCATGAAGCTGGCGTGATCAGGTTTGTTGTTGACATCACAAAAATATAATGTTATAATGCGTACGATTTGCCGAAGACAGCAGGTGCCGCAAGGCGTAACCGTTGGCCTGCCGAGGGAATTTACAGAGACATTTGTATATGTTTATGTAATTGAGCTTTTTCCCCTCTGTGTCAGCAGAGGGGATTTTTCTCCCATATGTTAAATCTCTGTCTGAGGACAATGACATACTCGATAGTAAAAGGAGGTGTATGTATCGTGGCAAAAATAGAATTAAAGCAGCCTGTTATACAGGAGATCGCGGACAATGTCAAAGACGCGCAGTCTGTCGTCGTTGTTGACTACTGCGGACTCACGGTTGAACAGGACACACAGCTGCGAAGAGAGCTGAGAGCGGCCGGTATTACTTATAAAGTATATAAGAATACAATGATGAGGCGCGCGTTCGAGGGGACTGATTTCGCGGCGCTTGACCAGGTCCTCGAGGGACCGAACGCAATCGCGATCTCAAAGGATGACGCGACGGCTCCGGCGAGAGTTCTCGCGAAGTTTGCGAAGACCGCGGAGGCGCTTGAGATCAAAGCCGGTATTGTAGAGGGCGGATTTTATGACGCGGCGGGCATGAAAGCCATTTCCGCTGTTCCGTCCAGAGAAGAACTGATTGGCAAACTGCTCGGCAGCATTCAGTCGCCGATTGCGAACTTTGCGCGCGTGATCAGTCAGATCGCGGAACAGGGCGGCGCGGCAAACTGTGCGGCCGCACCGGCAGCAGAGGAGGCTCCGGCAGCGGAAGAGGCTCCGGCGACCGAAAGCAACTAGCGATTGGCGAGCTGCAGGCGAAGACAGAGCGTGTTGCGAGGTCGTTCTGTGAGATTAGTGAAAGCGAGCGTGTGCGCGAAGCTTGAGCTTAGCGAACAGAACTTCCTTATTTTAAGCAACTGGCGATTGGTAAAATAATGATATGAAATAAGAAAGGAGATAAAAATGGCTAAATTAACCACAGAAGAGTTTATTGAAGCGATCAAAGAGCTTTCAGTATTAGAGTTAAATGATCTTGTGAAGGCATGCGAGGAGGAATTCGGCGTATCCGCGGCAGCGGGTGTTGTTGTTGCCGCCGCAGGCGGCGAGACCGCGCAGGCGGAGGAGCAGACGGAGTTCACGGTTGAGTTGACAGAGGTCGGCCCGAATAAGGTTAAAGTAATCAAGGTTGTCCGCGAGGTGACCGGACTGGGTCTGAAGGAGGCTAAGGCTGTTGTAGACGAGGCTCCGAAGGCTGTGAAGGAAGGCGTTGAAAAGGCTGAGGCTGAAGATATCAAGACGAAGCTTGAGGCTGAAGGCGCTAAGGTTACCTTAAAGTAAACTTATCAAAGGCGATGGGTCTGTGATATACCGCAGAGTGATGTTATGCGGATGCAGACAGATTGAGAAAGACACAGGAAGGAATATTTCCGGAATGTGTCTTTCTTTTTTTATAATATAGGAAAGTTCTCCGTACTTTCCTATATAAAAAAACGCTCCGCGGGGATGCGCAGCTCGCGGATAGGAAATTTTGCGATGCAACCGCTCGCGCGCGAAGTGTCGCAAGCGACACTTTATTTTATATCACTGTAAAAAAAACTTGACCGGGAAATATATTTGTGATATTATGGTCAATGCACTATTGCGTCCTTAAGGGCATTGTGCGCCCTTTTTAAGCACAAAAATATAACGAGAGGTGAACGTCTATGGAGAAAAACAGGATACGTCCGGTCAGAGACGGAAAGGCAATGCGTATGAGTTATTCCAGACAGAAGCAGGTTTTAGAGATGCCGAACCTGATCGAAGTTCAGAAGAACTCTTACAACTGGTTTCTGCATGAGGGGCTCCGGGAAGTATTTGACGATATCTCCCCGATTGCGGACTACAGCGGCCATCTGAGTCTGGAATTTACAGATTTTACACTGTGCGAAAATGATGTAAAGTATACCATTCCGGAATGTAAGGAAAGAGACGCGACTTACGCGGCTCCCCTGAAGGTAAAGGTCAGACTCTATAATAAGGAAGCGGATGAGATCAACGAGCATGAGATCTTTATGGGTGATCTTCCGCTGATGACGGAGACCGGGACGTTTGTGATCAATGGCGCGGAGCGTGTCATTGTCAGCCAGCTGGTTCGTTCTCCCGGCATTTATTATGGGATTACTCATGATAAGCTCGGAAAAAAGCTGTATTCCTGTACCGTGATTCCGAATCGCGGCGCGTGGCTGGAGTACGAGACAGATTCCAATGACGTTTTTTATGTGCGTGTGGACCGCACGCGCAAGGTGCCGATCACGGTCCTGATCCGTACGATGGGTGTCGGTACGAATCAGGAGATCCTGGACCTGTTCGGCGAGGAGCCGAAGATCCTGGCCAGCTTTGGCAAGGATGTTGCGACGAATTACCAGGAAGGACTTCTCGAATTATATAAAAAAATACGCCCCGGCGAGCCTCTCTCCGTAGAGAGTGCGGAGAGCCTGATCATGTCGATGTTTTTTGACCCGCGCAGATATGATCTGGCCAAAGTCGGCAGATATAAATTTAATAAAAAACTCATGTTTCGCAATCGTATCAGCGGGCATGTTCTGGCGGAGACCGTGGCGGATCCGACGACAGGCGAGGTGATCGCCGAGGCCGGCACGGAGGTTGACCGGGAGATGGCAGACCGGATTCAGAATGCGGCTGTGCCTTCCGTTCTGATCCAGACGGAGGAGAGGAATGTAAAAGTGCTCTCCAGCATGATGGTGGATATCAGAGGGTTTGTCGATGTGGATCCGAAGGAGGTCGGCGTCACGGAGCTGGTGTACTATCCGGTTCTGGAACAGATCCTGGAGGAGTATAACGATCCGGAGGAGATCAAAGACGCCGTTCGCCGGAATATCCATGACCTGATCCCTAAGCATATTACCAGGGAGGATATCCTGGCCTCCATCAATTACAATATTCATCTGGAATACGGTATCGGGAATGACGACGACATTGATCATCTGGGTAACCGCCGTATCCGTGCGGTCGGCGAGCTGCTGCAGAACCAGTACCGCATCGGCCTGTCCAGGCTGGAGCGTGTGGTACGGGAGCGGATGACGACGCAGGATCTCGAGACCATCAGCCCTCAGAGCCTGATCAACATCAAGCCTGTGACGGCCGCGGTAAAGGAGTTTTTCGGCTCCTCTCAGCTGTCCCAGTTTATGGATCAGAATAACCCGCTGGGAGAGCTGACGCACAAGCGCCGTCTCTCCGCTCTGGGACCGGGCGGACTGTCCAGAGACCGCGCCGGTTTCGAGGTTCGGGATATTCATTATTCTCATTATGGGAGAATGTGCCCGATCGAGACCCCTGAGGGACCGAATATCGGTCTGATCAATTCCCTGGCGTCCTACGCGAGGATCAATCAGTATGGTTTCGTGGAGGCGCCGTATCGTAAAATAGACAAGACAGATCCGAAAAATCCGCGCGTTACGGAAGAGGTCGTATACATGACGGCGGATGAGGAGGACAATTATCATGTAGCCCAGGCGAATGAGCAGCTGGACGAGAACGGTTATTTTGTCCGCAAAATGGTTTCCGGCCGCTATCGTGAGGAGACACAGGAGTATGAGAGAAGTCTTTTTGATTATATGGACGTCTCCCCGCAGATGGTGTTTTCGGTAGCCACCGCGTTAATCCCGTTTTTGCAGAATGACGATGCGAACCGTGCTCTGATGGGCGCCAATATGCAGCGTCAGGCTGTGCCTCTCCTGAAGACGGAGGCGCCGGTGGTCGGCACGGGCATGGAAGGAAAGGCGGCCGTTGACTCCGGCGTGTGCGTGCTTGCGAAGCGCGCGGGGGTGGTCGAGAGAGCCTGCTCGAGTGAGATTGTTATCCGCTATGATGACGACGGAACCAGAGAAACGGTTAAGCTGACCAAGTTTTCAAGGAGCAATCAGTCAAACTGCTATAACCAGATTCCGATTGTTTACAAGGGCGATCATGTGGAGGCCGGAGAGGTAATCGCGGACGGACCGTCCACCTCGAACGGCGAGCTTGGTCTCGGGAAGAATCCGCTGATCGGTTTTATGACCTGGGAAGGCTATAACTATGAGGACGCCGTACTTCTCTCCGAACGTCTTGTTCAGGATGACGTATATACTTCTATTCATATCGAGGAATATGAAGCGGAGGCCCGTGATACCAAGCTGGGGCCGGAGGAGATCACCCGCGATGTGCCGGGTGTCGGCGACGAAGCGCTGAAGGACCTGGATGAGAGAGGGATTATCCGCATTGGCGCCGAGGTTCGCGCCGGGGATATCCTGGTGGGGAAGGTGACCCCGAAAGGCGAGACGGAACTGACCGCTGAGGAGAGGCTGCTTCGCGCTATTTTCGGCGAGAAGGCGAGGGAGGTGAGGGATACTTCCCTGAAGGTTCCGCATGGTGAGTATGGAATCGTTGTAGACGCAAAGGTGTTTACGAGGGAAAACGGAGATGAACTGTCTCCGGGTGTCAACCAGACCGTGCGCATATATATTGCCCAGAAGAGAAAAATATCTGTCGGCGATAAGATGGCCGGACGGCACGGAAACAAGGGTGTTGTCTCCCGTGTGCTTCCGATCGAGGATATGCCGTTTCTTCCGAACGGACGTCCGCTGGACATTGTTTTAAATCCGCTCGGTGTTCCGTCCCGTATGAATATCGGACAGGTACTGGAGATTCATCTTTCTCTGGCAGCCAAAGCACTGGGATTCAATATCTCTACGCCGATCTTTGACGGTGCCAATGAGAAGGATATCATGGATACGCTGGATCTGGCGAACGACTATGTCAACCTTCCTTTTGATGCGGATGAGGCCGGAGAGGACGGAGAGAATTTTTACGATAAATACAAAGACACCCTGCAGCAGGACGTTATGGACTATCTGGATGTGAACCGTGCTCACAGGAGTCTGTGGAAGGGCGTTCCGATTTCCAGCGACGGTAAGGTATGGCTGCGCGACGGGCGTACCGGCGAGTATTTTGACAGTCCGGTCACCATCGGGCATATGCATTACCTGAAGCTGCATCATCTGGTGGACGATAAGATCCATGCCCGTTCTACCGGACCGTACTCCCTTGTAACGCAGCAGCCTCTGGGCGGAAAGGCTCAGTTCGGCGGACAGCGTTTCGGCGAGATGGAGGTATGGGCGCTGGAGGCTTACGGCGCGGCCTATACGCTGCAGGAGATCCTGACCGTGAAATCCGACGATGTGGTCGGCCGTGTAAAGACCTATGAGGCGATCATCAAGGGCGACAATATTCCGGAGCCGGGCATTCCGGAGTCCTTTAAGGTGCTCCTGAAAGAGCTGCAGGCGCTCGGCCTGGACGTTACGCTGGAGGATGAGGACGGAGAGGAAGTGACGCTGCTGGAAACCAGCGAATACGGGGATACCAGTCTGAACTCCATTATCTCCGGAGACCGTGATTTTAATTATGAAGAGAAAGAATCCTTCGGCGCCATGGGCTTTTCCAAACAGGAGTTTAACGAGAACGAGGAGCTTGAGGACATTGAAGAGGAAGAGGAAGAGCAGCTGTTCGATGATCTCGACGATATGCAGGATGATTTTTCCGAAGAAGAACAGTAACCGTCTGAAACATATCATGAAGGAAGGAGTGTCATAATGCCGGAAACAAAGAAAAACGAGGCAAATCAGGTTGTAGCGTTTGATGCGATCCGCATCGGTCTGGCGTCACCGGAAAAAATACTGGAATGGTCCCGGGGAGAGGTAAAAAAGCCGGAAACCATTAATTACAGGACACTGAAACCGGAGAAAGACGGTCTGTTCTGTGAGCGCATTTTCGGACCGAGCAAGGACTGGGAATGCCATTGCGGGAAATATAAAAAGATCCGTTATAAAGGTGTGGTCTGTGACCGCTGCGGCGTAGAGATCACGAAATCCAATGTGCGCCGGGAGCGTATGGGGCATATTGAGCTGGCGGCTCCCGTTTCCCATATCTGGTATTTTAAGGGGATACCGAGCCGTATGGGACTGATTCTGGACTTATCCCCCAGGATGCTGGAACGGGTATTATATTTTGCTTCCTATATCGTGCTGGATAAGGGCAATACGGATCTGAAGAACAAGCAGGTACTTTCTGAGGCGGAATATCAGGACGCCCGGGAAAAATACGGCAGCGATTTCCGTGTCGGCATGGGCGCCGAGTCCGTGATGGAACTTTTGAAAGACATTGATCTGGACAAAGAATCCGCGGAATTAAAAGAGACTCTGAAGAACGCAACCGGGCAAAAGCGGGCAAAAATCATCAAAAGACTGGAAGTGGTGGAATCCTTCCGCGAGTCCGGCAACAAGCCGGAGTGGATGATCATGACGGTGATCCCCGTCATTCCGCCGGATCTTCGTCCCATGGTACAGCTGGACGGCGGACGTTTCGCGACCTCTGACCTGAATGATTTATACAGAAGGATCATTAACCGGAACAACCGTCTGAGAAGGCTGCTGGAACTGGGAGCGCCTGATATCATTGTGCGGAATGAGAAGCGTATGCTGCAGGAGGCGGTGGATGCCCTGATCGATAACGGGCGGCGCGGCCGGCCGGTCACCGGACCGGGAAATCGTGCGCTGAAGTCTCTTTCCGATATGCTGAAGGGAAAGTCCGGGCGTTTCCGCCAGAATCTTCTCGGCAAGCGTGTGGATTATTCCGGCCGTTCCGTTATCGTTGACGGACCGGAACTGAAGATCTATCAGTGCGGACTTCCTAAGGAGATGGCGATCGAGCTGTTCAAGCCTTTTGTCATGAAGGAGCTGGTAACAAACGGTACGGCGCACAATATCAAGAGCGCGAAAAAGATGGTCGAGAAGCTTCAGCCCGAGGTGTGGGATGTACTGGAGGATGTCATCAAAGAGCATCCGGTGATGCTGAACCGCGCGCCTACACTGCACAGGCTCGGCATTCAGGCCTTTGAGCCGATTCTGGTAGAAGGAAAGGCAATCAAGCTGCATCCGCTGGTATGTACTGCTTTTAACGCGGATTTTGACGGCGATCAGATGGCGGTCCATCTTCCGTTGTCCGTGGAGGCACAGGCGGAGTGCCGGTTTATGCTGCTTTCACCGAATAACCTGTTAAAGCCGTCCGACGGCGGACCGGTGGCTGTTCCCTCCCAGGATATGGTTCTCGGCATCTATTATCTGACGATGCACAGAGAACCGAATTATATCGGGACGGAGAAGGAGGCTCTGGTCGCGGCGGAGTTTGGCGTGGACGAAGCGGGTGGGACGGATGATCTTCCGGAGAAGGACTTCTATGTGAATCAGGCGATCGGGGCTTTTGAAAAGTCTCAGGCCGAACTGGCGGAAGTCGCATCGCGTTACGGCAGTCTCGAGGAGGCACAGGAAGCGCTGAAACAGTACAAAGAAGAGCACACGGTGATCTCTGAGGACACGTTTGTCAGAGTAAATATCGATCCTGCGCGCAGACGTATCATTGTCTGCAGTATTGAGGATCTTCTGGGTCATCGTTTTGATAGCGTAAACAAGGCGATCCTGGCTTATGAGAACGGTTCCATTACCCTGCACCAGAAGCTGTTTGTACGCCGTGAGGGAGAGTTTGAGGGACGGCATATTTCCGCGATGGTCGAGACTACGCTGGGTCGTATGCTGTTTAATGAGATTCTGCCTCAGGATCTGGGGATGATCGACCGTACCGTTGAGGAAAATGCGTTGAAGTTCGAGGTGGACTTCCATGTTGGCAAGAAGGGATTAAAACAGATTCTGGAAAAGGTGATCAATATTCACGGGGCGACAAAGACGGCGGAGGTGCTGGACGACATCAAGGCGATGGGATATAAATATTCCACCCAGGCCGCGATGACCGTATCCATTTCCGACATGACGGTTCCCGGGAAAAAACCGGAGCTGATCAAACAGGCGCAGGATACTGTGGATGTGATCACGAAAAACTACAAACGGGGCCTGATCACGGAGGAGGAGCGCTATAAAGAGGTTATCGAGACCTGGAAAGAAACGGACGACATTCTGACGCATGAGCTGCTTTCCGGTCTGGATAAATATAACAATATTTTCATGATGGCGGATTCCGGCGCCCGCGGTTCGGATAAGCAGATCAAACAGCTGGCCGGTATGCGCGGACTGATGGCGGATACGACCGGAAGGACTATCGAGTTGCCGATCAAGTCCAACTTCCGCGAGGGCCTGGACGTGCTGGAATACTTTATGTCCGCACACGGCGCCCGGAAGGGACTGTCCGATACCGCGCTGCGTACGGCGGACTCCGGATATCTGACGCGACGTCTTGTGGATGTCTCCCAGGATCAGATCATCCGTGAGGTGGACTGCAGTGCCGGGCATGATGAAATCCCCGGAATGTATGTATATTCCTTTATGGACGGAAAAGAAGAGATCGAGGGTCTCGAGGAGCGTATTACCGGGCGTTTCTCCTGCGAGAACATTTATGATAAGGATGGCAATCTCCTGATCGAAGCGGATCACATGATCACACCGAGGAGAGCCGCCCTGATCATGAGTAAGGGTGTGGATGAAAACGGAGAGGCTCTCACGAGGATCAAGATCCGTACGGTACTGAGCTGCCGTTCCCATGTCGGTATCTGCGCGAAGTGCTACGGCGCCAATATGGCGACCGGTCAGGCGGTTCAGGTGGGCGAGGCCGTCGGCATTATCGCGGCGCAGTCTATCGGAGAGCCGGGTACGCAGCTGACGATGAGAACGTTCCATACCGGCGGCGTGGCCGGCAACGATATCACACAGGGTCTTCCGCGTGTGGAGGAGCTGTTTGAGGCGAGAAAGCCTAAGGGTCTTGCGATCATTACGGAGATTTCCGGCGTGGCTTCCATCCGGGATACGAAGAAAAAACGTGAGATCGTGGTCACGAATGAGGAGACCGGCGACGCGAAGACATATCTGATTCCCTATGGCTCCCGGATCAAGATCGCGGACGAGGCTGTACTGGAGGCCGGCGACGTGCTGACCGAGGGAAGCGTAAACCCGCATGATATCCTGAAGGTAAAGGGTGTCCGGGCCGTGCAGGATTATCTGCTCCGGGAGGTGCAGCGTGTATACCGCCTGCAGGGTGTGGAGATCAATGATAAGCATGTGGAAGTCATTGTGCGTCAGATGATGAAGAATGTCCGCATTGAGAACAACGGCGCTTCCGATTTCCTTCCGGGGACACTGGTCGATGTGCTTGACTATGAGGATACCAACGCAAGGCTTGAGGAAAACGGCGAGGAACCGGCGGAGGCAAAACAGGTGCTGCTCGGCATTACAAAGGCATCCCTTGCAAAGAAGTCCTGGCTTTCCGCGGCGTCTTTCCAGGAGACGACGAAGGTGCTGACCGATGCCGCGATCAAGGGGAAAGCGGATCCGCTGATCGGCCTGAAGGAGAATGTGATCATCGGCCAGCTGATTCCTGCCGGAACCGGAATGAAGCGATACCGTTCCATCCGTCTGGATTCCGATATCAATGCGAATGATGAGATTGATTTCGGCGATATGGATTTCGAGGAGGGCGATCCGACGGACGGGATGGAGACTGCGTTCGTGTATGATTCCGGGGATGCTGCGGATGAGTACGAAGAGGATTCCTCCGGGGAACTGACCGGGGAGGACACCGGGGATGAGGAAGATCCGGTTCCTGCCGTACCGGAGGACGAGGAGTAATATCCGGTCTCTGAGATTTTCGTGAGCGAACAGTAACACCAGTAACGCTTTACGGCACTTTCATGGAAAAATTGCTTGACAATGATAATCGGATTTAATATAATACTCAAGCGTGCATTCGTATGAATGCACGCTTGCGGCATGTTTTTCATGTCATATAAGATAAAAGACACAGGAGGTGAACAGAATGCCAACATTTAACCAGTTAGTAAGAAAAGGGCGCCAGACGTCTGTGAAGAAGTCCACAGCGCCGGCTCTGCAGAAGGGTTATAATTCTCTGCAGAAGAGACCGACGGATACTTCTTCTCCGCAGAAGAGAGGTGTCTGCACGGCAGTGAAGACAGCTACGCCTAAGAAACCTAACTCGGCTCTCAGGAAGATCGCCAGGGTCCGTCTTTCGAATGGAATCGAAGTGACCAGCTATATCCCCGGTGAGGGCCACAATCTGCAGGAGCACAGTGTTGTACTGATCCGCGGCGGCCGTGTGAAGGACCTGCCCGGTACCAGATACCACATCATCAGAGGGACACTGGATACCGCAGGCGTTGCGAACCGGCATCAGGCCCGTTCCAAATACGGCGCCAAGAAACCGAAAGCAGCGAAGAAATAATCGCTGCACAGACCAATTGTATCACAGGCAGATCTATTGTTAATGTTGGAATTCTATCATTCTGTACCTATAGACAGAGTCTGTCACGAAACAGAACACGCGTGTTTGCGCGGAAGGAATCTTTTTTTGTCATATAGGAAAGTTCTCCAAACTTCCTATATGAAAAAAAACGCTCCGCTGTGGATGCGCACTGCTCTGCACGCTTGTTCACTAAGCTCGTGCAACTCGCTAAGTGAGCCAATGCGTCGCGCGATAGGAAGAATGTCGCTAAAAGCGACCGCGCTCGGCGCTAGAATGCGCCAAGGCGCATTCTTTTTCATGACAGATGGGGTGTATGTAAGGGCTGCGTATGGAATTTTCCGGCATGAGCACATTAGAGAATGAAATGTGAGTACCGTTGATTTAATCCAAATGAATCATGTGCTCCCGGAATCAGACGAAAATGATGACGAGGGTACGCATTACTATGGTTAAGGAGGGAAGACCGTGCCACGTAGAGGACATACTCAGAAAAGAGAAGTTTTAGCCGATCCCGTATACAATGACGTAGTGGTTACCAGGCTGATCAACAATATCATGCTGGACGGCAAAAAGGGTGTAGCCCAGAAGATTGTATACCAGGCGTTTGACCGTGTTGCTGAGAAGACCGGAAAGCCCGCGCTTGAGGTGTTTGAGGAGGCTATGAACAATATCATGCCCGTACTCGAGGTAAAGGCAAGACGTATCGGCGGCGCCACCTATCAGGTGCCGATCGAGGTAAGGCCGGAGCGTCGTCAGACACTGGCATTGCGCTGGCTGACCATGTTCTCCAGAAAAAGATCGGAGAAGACCATGGCGGAGCGGCTGGCAAACGAGATTATGGATGCGGCAAACAATACAGGCGCATCCGTAAAACGAAAAGAAGATATGCATAAAATGGCAGAAGCGAACAAGGCTTTCTCCCATTACAGATTCTAAGAGGAGGAATTCATCATGGCTGGAAGAGAATATCCGCTTGAGAGAACCAGAAATATCGGAATTATGGCTCATATCGACGCGGGTAAGACCACATTGACTGAGCGAATTCTTTATTATACCGGTATTAACTACAAAATCGGTGATACGCACGAGGGCACCGCTACCATGGACTGGATGGAGCAGGAGCAGGAGAGAGGCATCACCATCACTTCAGCGGCGACGACATGCCACTGGACGCTTCAGAAAGAGTGCAAGCCCGCGCCGGGCGCACTGGAGCACCGGATCAATATCATTGATACTCCCGGACATGTCGACTTTACGGTGGAGGTAGAGAGGTCTCTGCGCGTGCTGGACGGCGCTGTGGGCGTGTTCTGTGCAAAGGGCGGCGTGGAACCTCAGTCAGAGAATGTATGGCGTCAGGCTGACACGTATAACGTGCCCCGTATGGCATTCATCAATAAGATGGATATCATGGGCGCTGATTTCTACGGAGCTGTTGATCAGATCCGTACGAGACTGGGCAAGAACGCCATCTGCATTCAGCTTCCGATCGGAAAAGAAGATGAGTTCAAGGGTATTATCGACCTGTTTGAGATGCAGGCTTATATCTATAATGATGAAAAGGGAGAGGATATCTCCATCGTTCCGATCCCGGAGGACATGGCGGATGACGCGGCGCTTTACCGCGATGAGATGATCGAGAAGATCTGTGAGCTGGACGACGACCTCACCATGATGTACCTGGAAGGGGAAGAGCCGTCCGAAGAACAGATGAAGGCCGTTCTGCGCAAGGCAACCTGCGAATGCACCGCGGTTCCCGTGTGCTGCGGTTCCGCTTACCGGAACAAGGGCGTGCAGAAGATGCTGGACGCTGTTGTGGAGTATATGCCGGCGCCGACCGATATCCCTTCCATTAAAGGAACGGATATGGAGGGCAATGAGACAGAGAGGCATTCCTCCGATGAGGAGCCGTTTTCCGCTCTGGCATTCAAGATCATGACAGATCCGTTTGTCGGAAAGCTTGCTTTCTTCCGCGTTTATTCCGGAACCATGAATTCCGGATCCTATGTGATGAACGCGACGAAGGGCAAGAAGGAGCGTGTCGGCCGTATCCTGCAGATGCACGCAAATAAGAGACAGGAGCTTGACAAGGTTTACGCCGGAGATATCGCGGCGGCTGTCGGGTTTAAGCTTACGACGACCGGCGATACCATCTGTGACGAGCAGCATCCGGTGATCCTGGAGTCCATGGAGTTCCCGGATCCGGTGATTGAGCTTGCCATTGAGCCGAAGACCAAGGCCGGCCAGGGCAAGATGGGAGAGGCTCTCGCGAAGCTTGCGGAGGAGGATCCGACATTCCGGGCGCATACAGACCCGGAGACCGGTCAGACCATCATCGCGGGTATGGGAGAGCTGCATCTGGAAATTATTGTGGATCGTCTGCTCCGCGAGTTCAAGGTGGAGGCGAATGTAGGCGCGCCTCAGGTTGCCTACAAGGAGTCCTTTACCAAGGCCGTGGATCAGGAATATAAATATGCCAAGCAGTCCGGCGGACGCGGACAGTACGGTCACTGCAAAGTGCGGTTTGAGCCCATGGACGCGAATTCCGAAGAACTCTTCAAGTTCGAGTCCGCAGTGGTCGGCGGAGCGATCCCGAAGGAATATATCCCGGCTGTCGGCGAAGGTATCGAGGAGGCTGCCCAGGCGGGTATCCTGGCCGGATTCCCCGTACTCGGCGTGAAGGCTACCGTTTATGACGGTTCCTATCACGAGGTCGATTCTTCCGAGATGGCATTTCACATCGCCGGTTCCATGTGCTTCAAGGAAGCCATGCGCAAGGCGGATCCGGTTCTTCTCGAGCCGATCATGAAGGTGGAGGTCACCATGCCGGAGGAGTATATGGGCGACGTCATCGGCGATATCAATTCCCGTCGCGGACGGATTGAGGGCATGGATGATCTCGGCGGCGGCAAGATCGTCAGAGGCTATGTTCCGCTGGCGGAAATGTTCGGTTATTCGACGGATTTGCGTTCCAGGACACAGGGACGGGGCAACTATTCCATGTTTTTTGAGAGATATGAGCCTGTACCGAAATCCGTACAGGAGAAAATTATTTCCAATAAGGCAAAATAAAACTTGAAATACTCGACGGTTTCTAATATAATCGAACTATCCGAGTGTTTTTGTGAAATCATATGATTGCCGGAAGGCAAAATGTTAAGGAGGACTTAAGAATGGCAAAAGCAAAATTTGACAGAAGCAAACCGCATTGTAATATTGGCACCATCGGACACGTTGACCATGGTAAGACAACTCTGACAGCAGCGATCACAAAAGTACTGGCTGAGCGTGTTGCCGGCAATGAGTTTACCGAGTTCGACAATATCGACAAGGCTCCGGAGGAGAGAGAGCGCGGAATCACCATTTCTACTGCCCATGTAGAGTATCAGACAGAGAAGCGTCACTATGCGCATGTAGACTGCCCCGGGCATGCCGATTATGTAAAGAACATGATCACCGGTGCTGCGCAGATGGACGGCGCGATCCTTGTAGTTGCCGCTACCGACGGTGTGATGGCTCAGACAAAGGAGCACATCCTTCTGTCCCGTCAGGTAGGCGTTCCCTATATTGTTGTATTTATGAACAAGTGCGATATGGTCGATGATGAGGAGCTTCTTGAGCTCGTTGAGATGGAGATCGTAGAGCAGCTTGAGGAGTACGGATTCACCGATTGCCCGATCATTCAGGGTTCCGCTCTGAAGGCTCTGGAGGATTCCAGCAGCCCGTGGGCTGATAAGATCATGGAGCTCATGGATACCGTTGATGAGTATATCCCGGATCCGCAGCGTGCGACGGATCAGCCGTTCCTGATGCCGGTTGAGGATGTATTTACCATCACCGGCCGCGGTACCGTTGCTACCGGCAGGGTAGAGCGCGGTACGCTTCATCTGAACGAGGAGGTTGAGATCGTCGGTATCAGCGAGGAGGTACAGAAGACCACCGTTACCGGTATCGAGATGTTCCGTAAGCTGCTTGACGAGGCTCAGGCCGGCGATAACATCGGCGCACTGCTCCGCGGTATCAGAAGAACCGATATCGAGCGCGGACAGGTTCTTGCAAAACCGGGCAGCGTGACCTGCCATACCAAGTTTACCGCTCAGGTTTATGTACTGACGAAGGATGAGGGCGGCCGTCATACTCCGTTCTTCAACAACTATCGTCCGCAGTTCTATTTCAGAACGACCGACGTGACCGGAGTTACCTATCTTCCGGAAGGCACTGAGATGTGCATGCCTGGCGATAACGTAGAGATGACTATCGAGCTGATTCATCCGATCGCTATGGAGCAGGGTCTTACCTTCGCTATCCGTGAGGGCGGACGTACTGTTGGATCCGGCCGTGTGACCTCTATCATCGAGTAATTTCAGGTCGAGGGATCTGATGATCAATTTCAGGTCGAGTGAACTGATGATTGATATCAGGTCGAGTGAACTGATGATTGATTTCAGACCGAGTGATCTGATGATTGATATCAGGTCGAGTGATTTGATGGTTGATTTCAGTCGGGATTGTATGCTGATTGAGCAATTCCGGTTATTCTAGAATTCATTTGGGTGATTTCTTTTCACCCGGTTGCTGCCCGCATCGGAGACGGTGCGGGCATCGTATCATAAGTTTTATCTGCTTTATTTTTATAAGTTATATCTGATTCACTTTTTATTCAACAAACATTGCTAAACACTATTCAAAACTATTTAGAATATACTGCCCCTAAGAATCAATATCATTCTTGAATTATGTGCAAATGTATGCTGTGAGTTTGTAATTGCTCGGCGGGAATTGTCAGGTACGGACGAAACCGTGGAGGATGGCGAACCTGTCCGCCGGGGATAGCCAACAGAGCGGTAAAAAGCAGGAGAAATGGCAAAATTGTCTGCCGGGGATAGCCAACAGAGCGGTAAAAAGCAGGAGAAATGGCAAAATTGTCTGC
>JAJQDV010000026.1:31941-33706 GCA_021202015.1 Clostridiales bacterium
CGGGGATAGCCAACAGAGCGGACAAAAGCGGGAAAAATGGCAAATTGTCCGCCGGGAAGGGGTGTTTAAGCGGATGGGTGTCTGTTGAGTCATATCGGACGGAATCTTGATTAATTTCGCAAATTAAGGACGCTATGTTGCAATTACACTAAAATTATTGAGAAAGGAATATAATTATGCAACTTTTAGAAGATCACTTATTGCAGGAAGAACTAAGTTTAATGGAGCTTATTGCTAAACTTAAGAAATCTTTGGAGGAAGCACCGAAAGGTACCTTGAGGATTTCATGCAGCGGGAAAAGAGTGCAGTATTATTACAGACCGGGTAAAACAAAATTAAGAGATTCAGAACAGAGCAAATCTGAACAGAACAAAACAGGTCAGAATAAATCAGGTTCGGGCAAATCAGAACAGAGCAAAACAGGTCAGAATAAATCAGGATTACAAAAGAAGGAATTTCACGGAAATGTGATTCAAGATTCGGATGAAAGTGGAAGGAACCGGAGCAGAAGTGAGGCTGTTACAGGAAAAACGCACAAACTGGAGACCTGTTATACACTGTATGCCATAGAAAATATGAAATCTGATCATGGTGTATATATCAAAAAATGTGACGAAAAGCTGGCGTATGATCTCGCGCAAAGAGATTATGATGCTGCGCTACTTGCTGTTTTGGAAAGAAGACTGAATTATGTGCAGAACTTGTTGGAGCATTGTCGAAAGAATGAAACAGAACGGATTTTTGACCGTTTACATCCTGTCAGAAAAGAGATAGTGAAACCGAGAATTATCTCGGATGAGGAATTTGCTGGTAAATGGAGTTGCGTAAAATATGAAGGGAAAGTGTTTTCGGAGGGCACTGCTGTAATGTATACAAACAGGGGTGAGAGGGTGCGGTCCAAATCAGAAAAAATAATTGCGGATATGCTTTCGCAAAAGAATATTTCATATCGGTACGAAGCGCCTGTTACACTTCACGGCATGGGTATAGTATATCCGGATTTTACAATTTTAAACGTGAAAAGGAGGGAAGAAATATACTGGGAACATTTGGGTATGATGGATCAAAAAGACTACTGTGAGCGCGCATTGAGAAAAATTGAAATTTATCAGCGCAATGGAATTATATTGGGCAGGAAACTGATCATCACATATGAGACATCGCAGCATCCGCTCGAAACACAGATGGTTGAGAGAAATATTTCGGAATATTGCCTGAAAGCATGAGGCTGTATATAAAACAGCTTAAAAAAGATGGTCGTATGAATCGTATTTTTAAAATTAGCAAGGATGATCATTTAAATTGCATTATAAATTAAAAAAAGGAGAAGAAGGATGAATATTGTATTGATTGGGACGATAGGAGCTGGTAAAACCACTGTGGGTAAGGCGATTTCGGAAATGTCGGAGTTTGAATTTGTGGATACAGATGATGTGGCATCTGAACGGACCGTGTCGGAAATGGAAGGAGGAAGGTCTAATTATTTTCTGTATACCAGAATCTTTTGCCGTATAGAGCCTGAAGTGTTGAATGAGATGGCCATGAGGGATGGTCTGGTCATTGCAACCGGCGCTTTGTCGGCATCACATAAAAAAAGTATGGCGCGATTGCGGGAAAACGGCATCATTATCCGGCTTCAGCCGGATGTGGAAACGGTTATAGCCAGAGCAAAGAAGGAAAACAGAAGTTTTCTGGTTGCGGACGGGGAAAGCTATGAGGAGGCAATCGAGCGGGATTATCGAACATATCTGGGGCAGTATACAGA
>JAJQDV010000023.1 GCA_021202015.1 Clostridiales bacterium
CTGCGACGCTCTTCTTGTCATCTGTTTTTCCATGAGGCTGTCGATCTCAAATGCCACAACTATACAGTTTGATCAGTATTTTTTATATGAAAACCGCCTCGTGATCGACAGCAGTGAAGGTTCCCCGGAAGAATTCGAAGAGATTCTGGATCGGGAAGGGATTTCCTTTACGATGGTGCAGGATAAATTAAAAAGCTTCCGTGTGGACGGGGGAGAATGGGGAAATGCCCATGTCGTCGTTCCTTCTGATTTCAGCGAACTGGAGGACTACATGGTTCTTGAGGACAGCGTGACCGGGGACGCCGCGAAGCCTCCTGCACACGCGATCCTGGGCTCCGCGAACTGCGCGGAGCCTTATGACCCCTCGCCCGGGACCACAGCGGAACTAATGGATGCGGAGGGGAACGCAAAGGAGTTTCAGGTTGCGGGCGTGATCGCGCACTATCTTCCCTACCATCTGTTTGTTACCACAGACAGTTATTATGAGTCGGTTATGGGGGAAGATGCGGACGCCTGTGTGTATCTTCTGAAAGGAGATATCGACGGACTGTATGAACAGGTCCGGGATGTGGACGGATTTTTGTCTCTGGAGGACAACAGCGTTTACGAGGCGGCCGTGCAGGCGGATGTGGGATCCGTTAACATCATGATTGCGATCTGCCTCATCCTGTCCGCGGTGATGGCGGTGCTGGTCCTTCTGAATCAGATCGTCATGCATATCAACCGCAAATCGCGGGAGCTGGCGGTGATGCGGGTCAACGGTTTTACGCTGAAAGAGACAAGGGCGTATATATACAGAGATAACATTGTCCTGACAGTGATCGGGTTCCTTTTGGGAAGCGGTTTTGGCCTGGCACTGTCCTATATAGTGATCCGGACGATTGAGACAGGTGCGCTCCGGTATGTCCGAACCCCGAATCCGTTCGCCTGCCTGTACGCATGCGCGGTCGGTGCGCTGTTTGCTCTGATCGTCAATCTGATTGCGCTGCGCAGGATCAGATTCCTGGACCTGACACATGCCGGTGAAAATTAGGAACTGCCGTCAGTTCTTTCGTGCCGCAGATGGTACCTGCATATAGAAAGGAGAAATGGTTTTATGAATACGAACAACAGAATCGGCTATGCACAGGTGGTATGGGAGATTACCAGGCTCCTGCAGGAATCCGACTCTCTGGAGAATGCGCTTCGAACCAGCCTCGAGGAGGTGGTAAAGGCAGTCGGAGCGGAGGCCGGGACTGTCTGGGCGTATAATGTATCCGGGGACAGGAGGATTTACCCGTCTTTCTGGATCGGCGGAGCCGACCTGACGGGCTTAAGCCTCGCGCCGGGGGAAGGAATCGCGGGTGCCGTCGTGAAGGATGGAAAGACCACGGTAGTGCGGGATTGCCAGAAGGATGCGAGGTGGGCAGGCCGCTTTGATGAGACGACCGGGTTTGTGACCAGAAGTATGGTCTGTGTCCCGCTGGTGAATAAATACGAGGTGATCGGCTGCATCCAGATTATCAATAAGAAGGACGGCTCCCTGTATGACGATGAGGATGTCAGCCTCTGCGAAAATCTGGCTATGCTGACTGCGATCGCGGTGGATGAGCGCGGTCTGAATCTCGGTTTTGCGGAAGAGAAAAAAGCGATCGTCTCCCTGCGGGATGTCAGAAAGACCTTTGGAACGGGCGAAAATCAGGTACAGGCGCTGCGAGGCGTGAACCTTGACGTCCGCGAGGGGGAATTTCTTGTCATTCTGGGAGAGTCGGGCTGTGGAAAATCGACCCTGCTGAATATTATCGGCGGGATGGATGAGCTGACCGCCGGAACCTTCCTGTTTGACGGCAGGGACTATTCTCATGCGGATGAGAAGACACTGACCATGTACCGCAGACATTCGGTGGGATTTATTTTTCAGGCATATAATCTCATGCCGACATTGACTGCCGGGGAGAATCTTGATTTCATCGGCGAGCTGTGCGAAAATCCCATGACGGCTGAGGAGGCGCTTGGAAGTGTCGGACTGGCAGAACGAAAGGGGAGCTATCCTGCACAGCTGTCCGGCGGCCAGCAGCAGCGGGTATCGATCGCCAGGGCACTGGTGAAAAAACCGCGGATCATTCTGGCCGATGAGCCGACCGCGGCGCTGGATTATGAGACCAGTGTGGAAGTGCTTTCCGTGCTGGAGGATGTGGTAAAGTCCGGCACCACATTGCTGATGGTGACCCATAATGAGGAGATTGCAAAGATGGCCAATCGTGTGATCCGCTTAAAGAGCGGAGTGGTCGCCGAGGTGGTTGTGAACCGGCATCCGACAAGCGCGAAAGAACTGGAGTGGTAATGAAAAAAGCGAGAAGGAAGTATCTATGGAAAAGCATACGGAAAAACGGCGTTTCCTTTTTTGCCGTCGCACTGATCGCCATGACCAGTATCGGGATCTTTTTCGGTTTGCAGTCCACGGGTACCGCGATGCTTCAGTCGGCAGATCGGTATTTTGCCGATAATCAGCTGGCGATGCTGGAAATCACCTGCGCGAACGGGATTACGCAGGAGGATATCGATGCGATCGCTCAGTGTGAGGGTGCGGATGTCGTGGAGGGCGGATACGCGACGACGGTGTTGATGAACGGAGAGACAGAGCAGTTCCTGCTGCAGGCGCTCTCCCTCTGCAGTGAGGTAGACGAGCCGGTACTGCTTGAAGGGACGCTGCCGACGGAGCCGGATGAAGCGGCGGTGGAGGAGATCTTTGCAGAGGAGCAGGGCATTCGGGTCGGCGATGAGATTACATTGGAGCATGACGGCGAACTGGTGACAGATACTTTTGTCGTGACGGCCATTATCAACCAGCCGACCTATTGTTGTGCGGTGATCGATGACGCAAGGGGAACGGCCTCGGAAGGAACCGGTTCCGTGTCGTATTACATTGAGCTTGCTGAGGAAGCGTTTGATTCGGATTATTACGGCGGTTGTTATACGAAAGCGTATGTCAGAAGTGAGGCGATGGATGAGGTTTTCACCTATTCCGATGAATACGAGGAGATGGAAGCCGACCTGATAGAAACCATGGAAGAGCTGGGGGAGGAGCGGGCAGAGATCCGCTATACTTCACTTAGGGAAGACGCTTTTGATGAAATCGGGGAAGCGAGGAGTGAGATTGATGAGGTGCAGGAGGAACAGGAAGAAGCTCTGGCGGAGATTGATGCACAGCTCAAAGCGTTCGGCCTGGACGCTTCTGATCTGAATCGGGCGAAGGAGCAGCTTGAGGCGTTTGGAGATGCGGCGGTTCCGCTGATTACGGCAATCACGCAATATCAGGCCGGGGCGGCTCAGGTTGAGGAGGCGAGAGAGGAGCTGTCTGAGGCGGAAAATAAGGCGGGAGACATTCAGCGGCAGGACTGGATCGTATCCGGAAGAAATGATATCGGGGATCTCCGCGGGATCAGTGTCACGGCGGAAGGCCTTTATGATCTGAGTTATGTCATGTCTCTTATTTTTCTCGTGGAATCGATTATCGTCTGTTACGCGGCCATCACGAGAATGATTTCGGATCAGCGGACACTGGTCGGGATGCAGAAAGCTCTGGGATTTACACCGCGGGAAATTCTGACGCATTATCTGCTTTATAATACACTCTGCGCGGTGATCGGGATCGGTTTCGGATTTCTCGCCGGTGTGTGTGTTGTGGAAAATCTCATGCTGCATATATTCTCATTGGAGATTCTGGTCGATCCGCTGGCGCTGACTTTTTCATGGAAGCCTGCCCTTTTGTCGGCCGGTATCTGTATGGCGATTTTCCTGAGTGCGGCATGGACAGCCTGCGCCGGACTGGCAAAGCAGCCGGCGACGGCGCTGCTTCGCGGCGAAGTCCCGACGCGTGACAGACCGTTCTTTTTTGAGAAGCGCAAAGGCTACAAAAAACTCAGCCTGTATTCCCGCACCATGATCAAGAATGTGCTGAGCGACAGAGGCCGCATGATGACGACGATCATAGGCGTGATGGGATGTATCGTCCTGCTGGTCATCTGCTTTTCGCTGAAAATGGCGGTGAACGAATTTTCCGAGATACAGTTTGAACAATACTTTCTGTATCAGAATCGTCTGGTGATGGACAGTAGTGCGGGTACCGTGGAGGATTTTGAAGAAGTGCTGGATACGGAGGGGATTTCCTATACGGTCGTGCAGGATAAAGTGAAGAACTTCCGCGTGGACGGGGGAGACTGGGGAATCGTCCATGTCGTCACTGCGTCGGATTCTGAGAAATTGGCGGATTATATGGTGTTGGAGGACATTGAGACGAAAGAGACTGTGGAAATTCCGGAAAGCGGGGTTTTGATTTCCAGAAGATGCGCGGAGCTGAACGGCCTTTCTGCCGGAAGCACGATTGAACTTATGGATGCGGAGGGAAACGCGAGGGAACTGCAGGTCGCGGGCGTAATCGAGCATTACCTCCAGTACCATCTTTTTGTGATGTCGGACAGTTATTATGAGGAGATCATGGGCGAGGAACCGGACGGTTGTGTATTTCTGCTGAAGGGCGAGATTGACGACCTTTACGAAGAGGTGCGGGACATGGACGGGTTTATGTTCCTGAAGGACAACAGTGAGTATGTGCAGGACGGGGGCTCCGTGAATATGGTGATCGCGATCTGTCTGGTTTTGTCCGCAACGATGGCATTGATGGTGATCATGAATCAGATCGTCATGTATATTAACAAAAAGTCGCGGGAGCTGGCTGTGATGCGCATCAACGGATATACGCTGAAGGATACGAAGGCCTATGTGTACAAGGACAATATCGTACTGACTGCAATCGGGCTGATTCTGGGGAGCGGTGTCGGCGTGCTGTTGTCCTACATTGTGATCCGAATTTTTGAATTGGAGGCGAAACGGTTTGTGCGGACGCCGAACCTGCGCGCCTGCCTGTATTCCTGCGCGGTCGGGGCGCTGTTTGTGCTGATTGTCAATCTGATTGCGCTGCGCAGGATCGACCGGCTGAATCTGACGGACGTGAACGGAAACTGAAAAAGAGGAGGGGGACGATACGATGAAAATAAAGGGGAAAACGCTCATTATTTTTGTAGCTGTGGCTGCGGCCGCGGTTGTACTGGTGACAGTCGGTGTTGTTCGGACCCGCATGTCAGACTCGAATGAAACCTATCGCAATGTAAAAGTTCTGGAGACTGAAGGTACCGCCGAACTCACCCGTGAGGCGGAGACGATGTCGGTCTATGAGCAGATGCTGATCCGGGGCGGAGACATTCTCGTTACCGGGGCGGACGGATGGGTGGATTTAAGTCTGGACGATGACAAATACGCGATCGTGGAGCCCTCCTCCGAACTGGAATTTGAGCTGGAGGGAGAAAAGGGCAACGGGGCGATCCGGCTTCACCTCAATGCCGGCGCGATTTACAATGATATCGAAGATCCCATCTCAGACGGGGACAGCTATGAGATTGAGACGCCGGACGGCGTGATGGCAGTCCGCGGAACGGAGTACTGGATTTATATAGAAATTCTGGATGCCGAAGGGAACATTGCGAAAAAAGCAGAGGATGTGATCTGGCGTGTGACAACAATCGTTGTGTTTGAAGGCAGTGTAAATATTCAGGTAAAAAATTCGAAAGAGGAGCAAACGGTCATTACAGCCGGCAAAGAAGCTGTAATTGAGAAATATTATGGAGATGAGAAAAATTCCGAGGAGGAAGCGCGGCTGCGCAAGTCCGGCGGAACCATTGACGCAGAGAAATTGCCGGATTATCTGCTTGAACTGTATGGCGGGCTTCTGACCGGGAACAGGGAGGACAGCGGGGAAGAATCGGATGAGGATGCCGGAGGGAACGGTGACGTAAATGCGGAGAAGAGTTTGAAGGGGAGAAGCGTGGGAAGATCGATCTTCGCCGGTACAGGCAGTACAACCGGTGATTTTTCTGCAGGTTCCAATACAGGGACGAATGGGGGGACGGGAACGACGAATACCGGAACAGGATCGGATGATACCGGAACAGGAACGACTAATACCGGAACGGGAACAACTAATACCGGAACAGAATCGGATGATACCGGGACAGGAACGAATAATACCGGAACAGGATCGGATGACGGAACGGAGACAGCGGTCGAATTGACACAGGATGATTTTAAGGTAGATACCTCAGATCAGGTTTATGCGGGCGCTGAGATAGAGCCGTCGGTCTCTGCCGGCAATACGTCGATGCGGGAGGGAACGGACTACACCGTGACTTATTCCGGAAATGACGGCGCGGGTGAGGCGACGATTACAGTCACGGGCATTGGAAACTATACGGGGACGCTGACCTATACGTTTACGATCACAAAGGGTACGGTAGATGCGCCGTCCGCTGCTTCCGTGACATACGACGGGACACTGCAGACGGCGGACGTGGCGGCCTCGGCGCTTTATGAGGTCACG
>JAJQDV010000042.1 GCA_021202015.1 Clostridiales bacterium
TTGAGTCTGTGATATTCCTTCCGCCGCAGACGGCCGCGCTGTTCGGTATTTGTGCAGCTCAGGGGGGGGTTCGCTGTATCCAGGGCAATGTCGCCGAACGCAAGAGAGCCGTCGGCTGAGCGGATGTTCCGTCGGCCGAGTGCGCGGAGCCTGGCCAGCAGTTCTTTCGTTTTAAAAGGTTTGGTCAGGTAGTCGTCCGCCCCGCTGTCCAGTCCCTGCACCTTGTCGTCCAGGTCGCTTTTTGCTGTCAGCATCAGAATCGGCGTGCGGATACCGCTCTGCCGTGCGGATTTTGCAATGTCGTATCCGTTCATGCCGGGCAGCATGACGTCCAGAATCACGATGTCATAAATGTCGCTCTCGATGGCCTGCAGGCCGGAAATGCCGTCGGCACAGGTGTCTACCGAGTAGTTTTCCTGGCGCAGGATTTCAGTCAGAGCCTGCACCATTCTTTTTTCGTCTTCTACAAGCAGGAGTTTCATGTGTGTTGTACCTCCGGAAACGGGAATACAAAAAACGGTAGCATATATTTAAGAATATAACACATGGAGGCCATAAAGGGAACACTATTTGTTACTTTTCACAGGCCAGCCAGCCTGTGAACGTAACACGCTCCGCGGGATGCACACAAATTGCCCGCATTTGCATTTGCAGTAGAAAAATTTTCCGGTATGTGTTAAACTTGATTCAGATTGCGTCGGCGGCGCCGACGGAAAGAGAACAGGCTCCTTCCGCCATCGGGCGTCCCGGCGGATAAAAAGAAGGCTGCATCAATATGTTTTTGAAGAAAATAAGCGCCTGTCCGGGGAAACGGATCCTGTGGAAATTCCTTCAGTTTATCCTTATGTTTTCCTGGATGTGCATACTGGTAAATTGTATCGAAGAGTACGCGGCATATTACACGGTATATCTGTTTGTCGGAGTTCTGGGTGTGCTCGCGTTTTATCGGGATACCAGGAGTCATCCGCGGTCGACCCGCAGACAGGAAATCGCGCTCCATATCTGTGCGGGTATTTTTTCCTGCGCCGTTATTCTGGCAAACTACAGCCTGTTTTCCGGAGAACACTGGGCTTTTTCCGGAATCCGTATTTTTGTCACATTTTTGGGAGGGGGACTGATCGCGTATTATATTCTGCGCTGGATCCTGGTGTCGAAAAAGGATTTCTGCTGGAAAACGGAGGCTCATCGCCGAAGACCGGCCGCAATATTCGGCGGGTGTATGCTGGTGATCCTGGTGATCGATCTGGCGGTTTTCCTGACCTGCTTTTATCTGGGCGTCCTGAATCCTGACAGTGTAAACCAGCTGAATCAGATCAGCAGCGGAGAGTACAGCAATCATCATCCGTATTATTATACCCTGTTGATCCGGGTGCTCCTGCGAGCCGGCCTGTTTCTGTTTTCTGAAATCAATCAGGCTGTCGCTTTCTACAGCGTCGTACAGATTATAATAATGGCTGCTGTTTTCTCCTATGTGGTAATGACGCTTTATCAGAGGGAGGCTTCAAAAAAATGGCTGATTCTGTGTCTGGCGTGGTACGCGCTGCATCCGGCTCATATCATGTACAGTTTTACGATGTGGAAGGATACGCTTTTCGGGGCCGCCGTGCTCCTGCTGATTACCGCCTGGTACAGGATTTTAGCCGGTATGGACAGCGGAAAGAAATGTAACCTCCTGCTGTTTTTCGCAGGCGGGTTTGGCGTATGTCTGTTCAGAAGTAACGGGATTGTGGCTTTTGCGGTGTTATTCTGTGTCTGCGCGGTTCTGTTTTGGAAACAGCATAAGCGGCTGATCGCTTCGCTTCTTTTTATATTGATTGCCGGCTTTGTCCTGCGGGGGCCGGTTCTTTCCGCGCTGAATGTCAGCCAGCCGGATATCGTGGAGTCGCTGTCAATCCCTGTTCAGCAGATCTCCCGGGTGGTGGCGGACAAAAAAGCGCTGACTGAGGAGGAAGAGGAGCTGTTGGAGCAGGTTGTCGACGTGGATGAGATTTCGGAGACGTATGATATGTTTATCTCGGATCCGATCAAAAATCTGATACGGGAGAGCGGCAATGAGGCGTATATTTCGACACACAAAATACAGTATCTGAAGTTATGGGTTTCTCTGGGAATCCGGTATCCGTCTACCTATGTAAAAGCCTGGATCGATCAGACAAAGGGATACTGGAACGGGGGATATGATTACTGGGTCTGGGGAACCGAGATTTATGAGAATTCCTTTGGAATTCAACAGAGCGGAGGCAGCGATTTCTGCAGACATGTCTGGGATGTGTATGGAGAATTATATGAATCATCCGAATCCATATCGATATTTAATCTGTTTGTGAGTATCGGTCTGATGACATGGGTATACGCGGCGCTTTTTGCTGCCGCGCTGATGCGCGGACGCCGGATCGCGTTTTCTCTGGGGATACTGCCGCTGGCCGTAATCCTGACGCTTTTGATCGCGACTCCCGTTTTTTCGGAGTTCAGATACGCATATTGTTTATACACGGCGATACCTGTTGTTTTTTACGCTGTTTTTGAGGCTGCTCCGGAAGAGCGGGGCAGAGAAAAACAGATGCGGCCGCGATGCGGCAGAAAGGAGAATGCAGCAAATGATCAAGACAACACTGGAGATTGAGGGGATGTCCTGCGGGATGTGTGAGTCTCATATCAATGAGACGATTCGCCGGGCGTTTTCCGTGAAAAGCGTTAAGTCCTCACACAAAAAGAACCGGACGGAGATTCTGTCGGAAAATCCGATGGATGAACAGGAATTGAAAAAAGCGATCTCCGCCACCGGCTATGAGGTGCTCGGCGTAAAAAGTGAGGAGTATGAGAAAAAGAGCCGTTTTGGCCGGAAATGAGGAAAAACCGGCAGCGGTCCGGAGATTCGTTTTGTTACGAATATCCCTTCTGCGGCACATACTTTTAAACACCCGTTCATATGATAAGAGAGACGTATCTTTTGAGTATGAAGGGGTGTTTTTGTGTTTTATCAGGTGGAACAGGTTCTGGAAAAACAGCAGGCAAAGACGGAAAAGTTTTATAAAGGCAGAGGGATTCTGATCTGCGAGACTGCGGAGGGTCTGTTTGCGCTGAAAGAATTTCACGGGCAGGAGCAGAAGGCAGCCAACCTGTTTCTCCTGGGAGAATTTCTGACGGAACATCACATTTCCTGTGATTCTATGGTAAAAAACAGCGAGGACGCTCTGATCACGGAGGGCGTCGACGGCGCGAAGTATACGTTTCACCACTGGTTCCGAGGGAAGGAGTGCGATGTCCGGAACAGGATGGATCTGGTGATGGCGGTCTCCTTTCTGGCGGGTTATCATGCCGTCTGCGAGGGCCGGCGTTTTTGCGGCAGGCAGGAGGAAAGATCCTGCGGGGACGGGAGCTTTTGCGGGAAAAATCCGGAAAAACCCTGCGAAGAGAAGGGGATTTGCGATAGCAGGCCGGAGACGGTTTATGAGGAATATCTGCGGCATGAGCGCGAGCTGCGGCGGATCCGGAAGTATATTCTGAAGCGGAAAAACAAGAGTGATTTTGAACGGTTGTATCTGAAGAGTTTTCCCGAGTATCTGCGCCAGTCGGATCGTGTGCTGCGGATGCTGTCGGAACGACAGGATATTTTTGATATTCATACCGCGGGCATGTGCCACGGGGATTTTAATCAGCACAATATCGTGAAAGACGCGGGAGGGATGGCGCTGATCCATATGGAGCATTCCAGATACGGTGCACAGGTGACCGATTTGGGCAATTTTCTGCGAAAAAGCCTGGAAAAACACGACTGGAGCGAGACGCTCGGCCTGGAAATGCTCCGGGAATATGACCGCGTGCACGTGCTGAATGAGGCGGACTGGATGGAACTCTACTGTCGGATGTGCTATCCGGAGAAGTTCTGGAAGATCGCAAATCATTATTATAACTCCAGCAAGGTATGGAATTCCGGGAATTATTTTGAGAAGCTGAGAAGGGAACTGCGGCAGAACGCTTCCCGGCAGAGATTTCTGGAGGCGCTGCGGCGGGCCAGGGTGGGAATGGTTGATTCGTAAGTCAGAATCATCATTATCGAATCAGCCCTTGCATTTGCCGGGATGCGGCTGTATAATGACAATGATCGAGTAAGAGGCGGCTTTTTGCCTCTTACTCGCCGCGCGGACTGCGTGCGGTTCTGCCGCAATATTTCCTTACGCAGCCCTGCGCAAAACAGAAACGGAGGGGAGCTTGTGAAACAGGCTGAGAGGAAGGTGATGTCCTTCGACCCGGGACCTGATTTGGATAATGCCAACGTAGGGAGTCATTTAAAACGGTGTATTTATGCGGGAGGCTTCCGACGGAAGTCCTCTCGTTTTTAACATGTCATGAAGCTTTGCTGTTTGGATTCAACCGTTTCACGGGTTGTGAATACATTTGCGGAGACAGGAGGAATTTATGCTGAGGATGAACGGAAATGAATGCGACGCTGCCGGCAGGACCATCCGGGAGTATCTGAAACAGGCCGGTTATGAAGAATCGCGGGTGGCGGTGGAACGAAACGGAGTGATTGTGCCGAAAGCTTCGTACGGTGACACGGTGCTTGCGGACGGCGATGAGATCGAGGTGGTCTCTTTCGTAGGCGGGGGCTGACGGCGACGCGCTTCGCGCGGAAGTTAAAAGGTATACCCTCCGGGCACCCCTTAATTCATGCGCTTCGCGCGGAAATTGGAAATTAAAAGGTACAGATATGCGTACATGATCACGAGGAGGAACATATCATGCAGACAGACGATAAGCTTGTCATCGGCGGCCGGGAATTCTCATCCAGATTTATTCTCGGTTCCGGTAAGTATTCATTGAAACTGATCGAAGCCGCGGTGCGGGACGCCGGCGCGCAGATCATCACGCTGGCGGTCCGCCGCGCGAACACGGGGGAACATGAGAACATTCTGGATTATATTCCGAAAGGCGTCACGTTGCTGCCGAACACATCCGGCGCGCGCAATGCCGATGAGGCGGTACGCATCGCCCGTCTGGCGCGGGAGCTTGGCTGCGGGGATTTTGTGAAGATCGAGATCATGCGCGACTCCAAATATCTGCTCCCGGACAACGCGGAGACCATCCGGGCGACGGAGATCCTGGCGAAGGAAGGATTTGTGGTGATGCCTTACATGTATCCGGATCTGAACGCGGCGCGCGATCTGGTCAATGCCGGCGCGGCTTCCGTTATGCCGCTGGCTTCCCCGATCGGTTCGAACAAGGGGCTGGCGACCCGGGAGTTTATCCAGATCCTGATTGACGAGATCGACCTCCCCGTTATCGTGGACGCCGGCATCGGCAGGCCGTCCCAGGCCTGCGAGGCCATGGAGATGGGCGCGGCGGCGATCATGTCAAACACGGCTCTGGCCACGGCCGGAGATCTTCCGCTGATGGCGGAAGCGTTCCGTCAGGCGATCGAGGCCGGCCGGAAGGCTTATCTGTCCGGACTGGGAAGGGTTCTTGCCCGCGGGGCGTCCTCTTCCGATCCGCTGACAGGGTTTCTGCGGGACTGATGGGTTCGATATATATAGCAGGAAATGGGATGGATAAGAAATGAAAAATGAATTTTATGTGGACTCGGATCAGTTATCCGAGGCGGCTTTAAAAAAGAAGCATCAGCTGGAGAATGACCCTTCTTCCCGGACGAACCCCATGGAGTATCTCCCCGGGATGGAGCAGATCGAGTCGGATATCCGCGAAAGCGTGATCCGTCAGATGGATTCTTATGACGCATCGATCTATACCGCGGGAGATGTCCGGAACGCGCTGGATCATGAGACCTGTACCGTGGAGGATTTTAAAGCATTACTGTCCCCCGCGGCGGAGCCTTTCCTGGAAGAGATGGCGCAGCGGGCATGGGCGGAGACCGGCAGACATTTCGGGAACACGGTGTATGTGTTTACACCTCTTTATATCGCGAATTATTGTGAAAATTACTGTGTCTACTGCGGATTTAACTGCTATAACCGGATTTCCCGCATGAAGCTGACGATGGAACAGATCGAACACGAGATGGAGGTCATTGCGAAAAGCGGGATGGAGGAGATCCTGATTCTGACCGGTGAGAGCCGGGGGAAGAGCAGCGTCGAGTACATCGGAGAGGCCTGCCGCCTGGCGAGAAAGTATTTTCGTATGGTCGGCGTTGAGATCTATCCGGTCAATACGGATGAGTACCGGTATCTGCATGAATGCGGCGTGGATTATGTGACCGTATTTCAGGAGACCTATGATGCGGAACGGTATGAAACCCTTCACCTCTGCGGACACAAGCGGGTCTGGCCCTACCGCTTTGACGCGCAGGAGCGTGCCCTGATGGGAGGCATGCGCGGCGTCGGATTTTCCGCGCTGCTCGGACTTTCGGATTTCCGAAAGGATGCGCTGGCGAGCGCGCTCCATGTCTGGTATCTTCAGAGGAAATATCCGCAGGCGGAGATGTCGCTGTCCTGTCCCCGTCTGCGGCCGATCATCAATAATGAGAAGATCAATCCTCTGGACGTGGGGGAGAGACAGCTCTGTCAGGTGATCTGCGCTTATCGGATCTTCATGCCGTTTGTCGGCATCACGGTTTCCTCCAGGGAGAGCGCGTCCTTCCGGAACGGCATTGCGAAGATTGCGGCAACGAAGGTCTCTGCCGGCGTTTCCACCGGGATCGGAGACCATGAAAGTAAATACACCGGAAAGGAATCAGACGCGGAGCAGGGGGACGAGCAGTTTGAGATCAGCGACGGGCGCAGCCTCACAAAGATGTACGAGGACATGTCCGGCGAGGGCCTGCAGCCGGTTCTGAACGATTATCTCTATGTCTGATATTCTTTGTGTGACAAACCGGAGGCTGTGCCGGGAGTATGCCGAATCGCCCGATACAGACGGGAAGGGGGCTTCCCTGCCCGAAGGAAATGTCGGCGGGCAGTCTGTGAAAAAGCCGGAAGAAAGGGGATTCCTGCGCCGTATCGAACAGATCGCGCGGTGTCGCCCCGCCGGGATCATTCTTCGTGAGAAGGACCTGTCGGAGGCGGAATATAAAGAACTGGCGCGGCAGACGTTTCAGATCTGTCAGTGCTTCGGAACACCGTGTATCCTGCACGGCTTTCCGGACGCGGCTCTGGCGCTTCAGGCAGACGCCGTCCATCTGCCGCTTTCCGTTTTGCGGGATCTGTCTCCCGAAAAAAAAGAAAGATTTCGTATACTCGGAGCTTCCTGCCATTCCGTGGAGGAGGCGCGCGAGGCACGGGATATGGGATGTACCTATATCACGGCCGGGCACATTTTCGCGACCGACTGCAAGGCCGGACTGCCCGGGCGGGGAATCGGGTTTTTGCGTGAGGTCTGTGAAAGCGTCCGTCTGCCGGTCTTTGCCATCGGCGGAATCCGCGCGGAAAATATTGCCGACGTCCGCCGCGCGGGCGCGGCGGGAGCCTGTGTGATGAGCGGATGCATGCGCTGCGGGGACGCGGCGGAATATCTGTCCGGTTTCGGAAAACAGGAGGATTCACACAGTCTCTGACGAGCAGTATCGGGAGGATCTGATGAGCGTAGTTGCAACCAGCGTATTTTTATTGTTTGCCCTGATCTTTCTCGGGTTTTTTATCGGGAAACGGGGCATTGTGCAGAAAAACAGCATACCGGATCTGTCAAATCTGGTTTTGATGGTGACGATGCCCGTGACGGTATTCTGCTCCATTGTTGACCAGCAGGGGAAGAGCGGCGCGAGTCCTTACGGACAGATCATAGCGGGGGTTTTTATTCTGCATGTCTGTTCTGCGCTGCTGAGCCTGGTCCTGGTCCGGGCGCTCCGCGTTCCGGAAGAGGACCAGGGTGTGTGGATTTTCAGCTGCATGAATTCAAATAACGGGTTCATGGGGCTGCCTCTCGCGCTGTCC
The DNA here is from genome assembly GCA_021202015.1 of Clostridiales bacterium. Classification (GTDB taxonomy): domain Bacteria; phylum Bacillota; class Clostridia; order Lachnospirales; family Lachnospiraceae; genus Eubacterium_I. The sequence continues at coordinate 7,884 of JAJQDV010000042.1, forward strand.
GTGTTCGGGAGCGAGGGGATGTTTCTCATGGCGCTGGGAAATGTGATCAGCAATCTGATTATGTTTTCCCTGGGGATAAAGCTGCTGACCTGGCATTATAATATCCGGGAAAAGCTGAGTTTCCGAAAAATGTTTGTCAATAACATTAACATCGCCGTGGTGCTGGGATTTGTTTTCCTGCTCGGTAACATTCCCGTGCCGGATCTGGCGGATCAGCTCCTGGCCTATCTCTCCAATATCACCAGCGGTCTGGCGATGCTTGTGGTGGGGCTGTCTCTTTCCCGCCTGGAACTCCGTGAGGTGTTCCGGGACAGGCGGATGTTTCTGCTGCCGGTACTGCGTCTTCTCGTGGTGCCGCTGCTGGTGATCGCGGTGCTGCGCATCCTTCCGTTTGAACTGGATCCGCTTGCCCGCAATATCCTGATCCTGACATCGGCGCTGCCGTCGGCTTCGGCGCAGTCCATGATCACGGAGCAGTACCATACCAATACCTCGGCGGCGGCCCGCGCGGTTTTCCTTACGACCCTGTTCAGCGTCGTCACGGTTCCGCTGATCATGACGATCGCGCTGTGACGGAAGATCGTAATATTTTTATAAGAAAAAAGTAGATTTCCTGTCTGTCAGGATGTATAATAAATAATGTTTTTACGCGGATGAGATTTATACGGGAGGAGTACCAATGGCTGTAAAATACGTATTTGTGATCGGGGGAGTCGTATCGGGACTCGGGAAGGGAATCACGGCGGCGTCGCTCGGACGGCTTCTGAAGGCGCGCGGCTACCGGGTGACGATGCAGAAATTTGATCCCTATATCAATATTGATCCGGGAACGATGAACCCGATCCAGCACGGAGAGGTGTTTGTCACGGACGACGGCGCGGAGACGGATCTGGATCTGGGCCATTATGAGCGGTTTATCGACGAGAGCCTGACGAAGCGCTCGAATGTCACGACCGGAAAGGTTTACTGGACAGTGCTCCAGAAGGAGCGCCGCGGGGATTACGGCGGCGGCACGGTGCAGGTGATTCCTCATATTACAAACGAGATTAAGAGCCGTTTTTACCGTGACTACACGACGGATGAGACGCAGATCGCGATCATCGAGGTGGGCGGCACCGTGGGCGATATGGAGGGCCAGCCGTTCCTGGAGGCGATCCGCCAGTTCCAGCATGAGGTCGGTCACGAAAACGCGATCATCATTCATGTGACGCTGGTTCCGTATCTTTCCGCTTCCGGAGAGCTGAAGACAAAACCGACGCAGATGAGCGTCCGGGAGCTGCAGGCCATGGGACTCCTGCCGGATATCATTGTCTGCCGTACTCAGCATGAGCTGGACCGCAGCATCCGCGATAAGATCGCCCTGTTCTGCAATGTGCAGAAAAACCGTGTTCTGCAGAACCTGGATGTGGAATATTTATATGAAGCGCCCCTTGTCATGGAGAAGGAAAATCTGGCGCAGGTGGCCTGCGAGTGCCTGAATCTTCCCTGTCCCGAGCCGGATCTGACGGACTGGAAGGAGATGGTGGAGGCGCTGCGGAATCCCACCGGCGAGGTCGAGGTCGCGCTGGTCGGGAAATATACCCAGCTTCACGACGCTTATATCTCCGTGGTGGAGGCTTTAAAGCATGGCGGGATTGCCAACCGCGTGACTGTGAATATACGCTGGGTAGATTCCGAACAGGTCGATGAGCAGAATGTCAGCGAGCTCCTGGCGGGCGTGCAGGGCGTGCTGGTGCCGGGCGGATTCGGCGACCGCGGGATCGACGGGATGATCGCGGCGATCCGGTATGCCCGCGAGAATGCGATCCCCTATCTGGGTCTCTGCCTCGGCATGCAGCTGGCGATCGTGGAGTTCGCGCGCAACTGCTGCGGACTGGCGGACGCGCACAGTATCGAGCTGGATCCGGGAACGAAGTATCCGGTCATCGCGCTGATGCCGGATCAGAACGGCGTGGAGGATATCGGCGGCACGCTCCGTCTCGGTTCGTATCCCTGTATTCTGGACAGGGAGAGCAGGGCGTACGCTGTATATGGAAAAGAGGAGATCCATGAGCGCCATCGCCATCGCTATGAGGTGAATAACGATTACCGCACGATTCTGAAGGAGCACGGGATGAATCTCTGCGGACTCTCCCCGGACGGGCGTGTTGTGGAGATGATGGAGCTGCCGGAGCATCCGTGGTTTATCGCGACGCAGGCGCATCCGGAGCTGAAGTCCCGGCCGAACCGGCCGCACCCGCTTTTTGCCGGATTTATCGGCGCGGCCACGGAATATCAGAAAAAATAACAGGAAAAGAAACCGGATGGGGAAACCTGTCCGGTTTTTGCGAAAAGGTACTTTAAGAGAAAATTTATAAAAAACCTGAAAAGTTCACGTTTACATTATTGATTTCTCTGCAAAATAACCATATAATGTGAGGATACGGGAAGGAATTCAGAGAAAGGAATGCATGGTACAAAAGCTGTGCAGGATGAACCGCACGAATTATGAATGAACAAAGACCGAATAACGGTGGAAATAATAACAATAATAAAAACGGCAGAAACGGACAGAGCCTCCTGTGGTTTGTCATGCTTGCGCTGATCGTTCTCCTGCTGGTTTCCGCTTTTACAAATCGTGTCAGCAGCCTGACAAACCAGGAGATCACCTATTCCGATTTCCTGAGCATGGTGGAATCGGGTAAGGTGGAGAGCGTTACCATTACATCCAGCGAGATTGAGATCACGCCGGTGGAGGATGAGGACGCTCTGTATCAGATTACCTATTATACCGTGAATCTGGGCGATGAGAATCTTTACGAGTTTTTAAATGAGAACGAGGTAGAGTATACCGGAAAGAACAGCAGTACCTCCGCGATGCTCTCCAGTATCTTAAGCTTTATCATCCCGCTTGTCATTATATGGGCGGTCTTCGCGTTTGCCATGAGGCGGATGGGTGGCGGCAGCGGCGGCATCATGGGCGTCGGCAAATCGAACGCCAAGATGTATGTGGAGAAGTCCACGGGCGTGGATTTCAATGACGTCGCCGGTCAGGACGAGGCGAAGGAGACCCTGCAGGAGATGGTGGATTTCCTGAACAATCCGGGAAAATACACCGATATCGGCGCGAAGCTGCCGAAGGGTGCGCTGCTCGTCGGTCCTCCCGGCACCGGCAAGACGCTTCTGGCGAAGGCGGTGGCCGGGGAGGCGGGCGTGCCGTTCTTCTCTCTGGCGGGTTCCGATTTTGTGGAGATGTTTGTCGGCGTGGGCGCGTCGCGTGTAAGGGATCTGTTCAAGGAGGCTCAGAAGCAGGCGCCGTGTATTATTTTTATCGATGAGGTGGACGCGATCGGAAAGAGCCGTGACAGCCGCTACGGCGGCGGAAATGATGAGCGCGAACAGACGTTGAATCAGCTTCTTGCCGAGATGGACGGATTTGACAGCTCGAAGGGCGTGCTGATCCTGGCTGCGACCAACCGGCCGGAGGTTCTGGACAAGGCGCTTCTGCGGCCGGGGCGCTTCGACCGCCGCGTGATCGTTGACAAGCCCGATCTGAAAGGCCGTGTGGAGACCTTAAAGGTTCATTCCAGACATGTACTTATGGATGATACGGTAGATCTGGACGCGCTTGCGCTCGCGACGGCGGGCTGCGTGGGTTCCGATCTGGCCAATATGGTGAATGAGGCCGCGATCAATGCGGTGAAGCACGGCAGGAAGTACGTCAGCCAGGCTGATCTGTTTGAGGCGGTGGAGGTGGTCATCGCCGGTAAGGAGAAAAAGGACCGCATCATGGGGTCGAAGGAAAAACGCCTGGTCGCCTTCCATGAGGTCGGACACGCGCTGGTCAGCGCGCTGCAGAAGGATTCGGAGCCGGTGCAGAAGATTACGATCGTGCCCAGGACGATGGGCGCCCTCGGCTATACGCTTCAGACGCCGGAGGAGGAGAAATACCTCGAGACACAGGCGGAGCTGGAGGCGCGTCTTGTGACGTATATGGGAGGCCGGGCCGCAGAGGAGATCAAATGTGATTCTGTCACTACGGGAGCGGCGAATGATATTGAGATGGCGACGAAGATCGCGCGTACCATGGTGACCCGGCTGGGTATGTCGGATGAATTCGGGCTGATGGCGCTGGAAACGATAGAGAGCCAGTATCTGGACGGCCGCGCGATGCCTACGGTCGCCGAATCCACCACGGCGAAGGTAGATGAGGTGGTGAAGGCGATGCTGCAGAAGGCCTATGATACCGCGAAGCAGATGATATACAGCAACATTGACATTCTGGAGCGGATTGCCGATTATCTGTATGAGCATGAGACGATCACCGGCAAAGAATTCATGGATATTTTTACGGAGATGAGGGCGGCTCATGCGCCTGTGCCGGTGGAAGCGCGTACCGTTGAGGTTATCCCTCCCGCGGGAGATTCGAATCCGAACGTGTGAGGACAGGAGGTATTTCGGGATATTGTAAAGGGCAGGGCAGCATGTTTGATATTCAGGAAGAACTGAAAAAGCTTCCCGATCATCCGGGAGTTTATCTGATGCATGACGCGAAAGACGCGATCATCTATATCGGAAAGGCGGTCAGCCTGCGAAACCGGGTGCGCCAGTATTTTCAATCGAGCAGAAATAAAGGCGCTAAAATCGAAAAGATGGTAACGCAGATCGCTCGTTTTGAATATATTCTCACAGATTCCGAGCTCGAGGCGCTTGTGTTAGAGTGCAATCTGATCAAAGAGCACAGGCCGAAATATAATACGATGCTGAAGGATGACAAGACGTATCCTTATATCAAAGTGACTCTGGGAGAGACTTATCCCAGAGTCCTCTTTTCGCGTCAGATGAAAAAGGATAAATCGCGCTATTACGGCCCGTACACCAGCGCGGCCGCGGTCCGGGACACGATCGACCTGATTCGCAGAATCTATCAGCTTCGCAGCTGCAGCAGGAATCTGCCGCGGGATATCGGGAAGGACAGACCCTGTCTGAATTATCACATTCACCAGTGCGGGGCGCCGTGTCAGGGATATATACGGCCGGAGGAATATCAGAAAAAGGTTCGAGCGGCGATGGATTTTCTGGGAGGCCGGTATACACCTGTGATCCGGGAACTGGAGGAAAAGATGGCTGCTGCCGCCGCCGGGCTTGATTTCGAAAAAGCCGCGGAATACCGCGATCTCCTGGGCAGCGTAAAGCAGATCGCGCAGAAACAGAAGATGACGAGCTTTGACGGAGAGGACAGGGATGTGATCGCGCTGGCGATGGACGACAGGGACGCGATTGTACAGGTTTTCTTTGTCCGCGAGGGAAAGCTGATCGGACGGGAGCACTTTCAGGTCGCGCTCGGGACGGAGGACACGCCCGGGGAAGTAACGTCCGCCTTCCTCCGCCAGTATTACGCGGGGACGCCGTTTATTCCGCGGGAAATCATGCTGCAGACGGAGATTGGGGATGCCGCAATCATTGAAAACTGGCTTTCCGCCCGAAGGGGATCCGGTTGTGTACTCCGCGTTCCAAAAAAAGGAAGCCGGGAAAAACTGGTTGAACTGGCGGCTCAGAACGCGCAGATGGTGCTGACGCAGGATCGGGAGCGAATCCGGCGCGAGGAGGGACGCACGATCGGAGCGGCCAGAGAGATTGCCGCTTTGCTGGACATGGAGTCGATCCGTCGTATGGAAGCTTATGATATTTCCAATATAAATGGTTTCGAATCTGTGGGATCTATGGTAGTATATGAGAAGGGCAGACCCTGCCGCAGTGATTACCGGCGGTTTAAGCTGCGCACGGTGACCGGACCGGACGACTATGCCTCCATGCGGGAGGTGCTGACGCGCCGCTTCGCGCACGGGATGGAGGAGAGGGAGCAGAACCGGCAGAAACAGCTGGGGGAGGAGTACGGGAGTTTTACCCGTTTTCCGGATCTGATTCTGATGGACGGAGGAAAGGGGCAGGTCAATGTCGCGCTGGAGGTGCTTGATGAGCTGGGACTGTGCATACCGGTCTGCGGGATGGTGAAAGACGATCACCACCGGACGCGCGGACTGTATTATCAGAACGAAGAGATTCCGATCGATACGCATTCCGAAGGGTTTCGCCTGATCACACGGATCCAGGATGAGGCGCATCGGTTTGCCATTGAGTACCACCGTTCTCTGCGGAGCCGCGAGCAGGTACATTCCGTCCTGGACGATATTCCGCTGATCGGTCCGGAGCGAAGGAAGGCTCTGATGCGGCGTTATCAGTCGCTGGAGGCGATCCGGGAGGCCGGTGTGGAGTCACTGAAAGAGGTGGACGCCATGAATGAGCGGGCGGCGGAGTCGGTTTACAGGTTTTTTCATGACGGCGGCAGCGGCAGTACGGACTGAAAACAAAAGAAATTTTCGGGTTCGCATCAGGAAAAAACCAAATCGGGAGAGGGAATATGCAAAAGATCAGTGTAAAACAGTTTGCGGAGAAAATGAGGCTTACCTGTCAGACGCCCGGAATCAATATGGCGGAGAGGTACATTACAAAATCGGAGGTCAACCGTCCGGCGCTGGAGCTGACCGGATTTTATGACTGTTTTGCGAAGGAACGGATTCAGGTGATCGGGAAGGTGGAGAACGCCTATCTGGAGCACCTGCCGGAGGAAACCCGGCTCCGGCAGATTCAGAAGCTTATGGAGATGGATATGCCCTGTCTGGTGATGTGCCGGGGCTATGAGCTTCCGAAGCAGGAGCTGGAGATTGCAAAAAAGATGGGAATTCCGGTCCTGGGCACCAGGAGGGCGACATCCAATTTCCTCTCTGAGGCGATTCTTTATCTCAGCGGTGAGCTGGCGCCCGGCATATCCATTCACGGTGTGCTTGTCGACGTGTATGGCGAGGGAATACTGATCATGGGGGAGAGCGGAATCGGGAAAAGTGAGGCGGCGTTGGAGCTGATTCGCCGCGGCCACCGCCTGGTCACCGATGATGTGGTGGAGATCCACAAGCTGAGCGACGATACCCTGGTCGGAAAATCTCCGGAAATCACGCAGTATTTTATTGAACTGCGGGGCATAGGGATCATCGATGTAAAGACATTGTTCGGTATCGAAGCGGTGAAAGAGAAGCAGGCAATCGATCTGGTCATCAAGCTGGAGACCTGGACAAAGGAGAGGGAGTATGACCGTCTGGGTCTTGAAGAGCAGTATCTGGAGATCCTTGGAACGAAGATCGTCTGCCATTCGGTGCCGATCCGCCCGGGGCGGAATCTGGCGGTCATCTGTGAGGCTGCAGCCGTAAATCACCGGCAGAAAAAAATGGGCTATAACGCGGCGGAGGAGCTTTATAAGAGAGTACAGCGAAACATCGTGGAGGATAGAGAGGAGTTTTGAGATGGAGAGAAAGAACGCGTGGGAAAAGTACAGTGAGGAAGAGCTTGGGCGGGTATTTGATTTCGCGGAGGAGTACAGGGCATTTTTGTCCGCCTGCAAGACGGAGCGGGAGTGCGTGACGGAACTGACGGCGAGAGCGGCCGCGGCCGGTTTTACGGATCTGAAGGATGTAATAGAACAGGGGATTGTGCTGAAACCGGGAGATCGCGTATTCGCGGATAATCAGGGCAAAAACCTGGCGCTGTTTGTGATCGGCAGCAGGTCGATGGAAGAAGGTATGAACATTCTCGGAGCGCATATTGATTCGCCGCGGCTGGACCTGAAACAGAATCCATTGTATGAGGATACGGGGATGGCGCTTCTGGATACGCATTATTACGGCGGGGTGAAAAAATACCAGTGGGTGACGATCCCTCTGGCGCTGCACGGCGTGATCGCGAAAAAAGACGGCTCTGTTGTGCAGGTCAATGTCGGTGAGAAACCGGGAGATCCGGTATTCGGCATCAGTGATCTTTTAATCCACCTGTCTTCGGCGCAGATGGAGAAGAAGACGGCGAAGGCGATTGAGGGAGAGGATCTGAATATCCTGATCGGCAGCATTCCCATGCAGGTCTCTGAGAACGGCGATGAGAAAGAGAAGGAAAAAAAGAAAAGGGTACAGGAAAACATCCTCCGGATTTTAAAGGAGCAGTATGACATTGAGGAGGAGGATTTCCTTTCCGCGGAGATTGAGGTGGTTCCGGCCGGAGAGGCGAGAGATTACGGCTTTGACCGCAGCATGATCATGGGTTACGGACACGACGACCGTGTCTGCGCGTATCCTTCCTTTGCCGCCATGCTGGAGGTGTCTGCGCCGGAGCGGACGAGTGCCTGCCTGCTGGTGGACAAGGAGGAGATCGGCAGTGTCGGGGCGACCGGCATGCATTCCCGGTTTTTTGAAAATATCGTCGCGGAGGTAATGAACGCGTGCGGGGATTACAGCGAACTCAAGCTGCGCCGCGCCCTGCAGAATTCGTGTGCGCTCTCCTCCGATGTCAGCGCGGCTTTCGACCCGAACTATCCGGGCGTGATGGAGAAGAAAAATGCCGCGTATTTCGGGAAAGGGCTTGTGTTTAACAAATATACCGGCTCCCGCGGAAAGTCCGGCTCCAATGACGCCGGCGCGGAGTATGTGGCGCAGGTCCGCGGGATTATGGATAAGGGAAATGTGAATTTCCAGACCGCGGAGCTCGGGAAAGTGGACGCGGGCGGCGGCGGAACGATCGCTTACATTCTCGGGAATTATAATATGCAGGTGATCGACAGCGGGGTGGCGGTTCTGAACATGCACGCGCCGTGGGAGATCATAAGCAAGGCGGATCTCTGGGAGGCGAAGCGCGGCTATGGAGAGTTCCTGAAATACGTATAAAAATACTGCGGCGCACTAACGTCTGTGAAAGTCGACTGCTCCGCGGAAAATCGGTCTATGGACGAAACGTATGTGAGGTATACGGATGAATCATGCTTGTATATATAAGGATCTGTGTCAGATCGCCGGAGAAGGAGCCGTGCTGCGCGATGAGCCCATGAGCCGGCATACGACATTCCGTGTCGGAGGTCCGGCGGACTTTTTTGTGACGCCGGATTCGGCGGGCCTGCCGGGGGTGACGGCGTATTGCAGGGAACACGGGATTCCCTGTCTCGTGATCGGAAACGGCAGCAATCTGCTGTGCGGCGACGGCGGCATGAAGGGAGTCGTCGTCGAGATCGGGAAGCGGATGTCTGATATTCGGATAGAAGGCACGAAGGTGTCGGCGGAGGCGGGCGCACTTCTGTCCGCCATCGCGGCGCGGGCCGCGGAGGCAGGGCTGACCGGCTTCGAGTTTGCCGCCGGGATACCGGGGAGTATCGGCGGTGCCGCTGTGATGAATGCGGGCGCTTACGGCGGAGAGATCAGGGATATTCTGACGGAAGCGGAGGTTCTGACAGAGGATGGAGAGATCGGCACGATCTCGGCGGATGATCTGGAGTTTTCCTACCGCCATAGCGTCATTCCCGAAAAAAATTATATCGTTCTGCGGGTCATTCTGAGGCTGAGAGAAGGAAATCCGAAAGAGATTTACGCGCGAATGGCGGAGCTGAAGGAAGCACGCGTTTCCAAACAGCCGCTGGAGTATCCCAGCGCAGGCAGCACGTTCAAACGGCCGGAAGGATATTTTGCCGGAAAACTGATCGAGGACGCCGGTCTGAAAGGATATTCCCGCGGCGGCGCGCAGGTCTCGGAAAAACACTGCGGCTTCGTGATCAACAGAGGTCAGGCCACAGCGGAGGACATCCGTGCCCTGATGGAACACATACAGCAAACCGTCAGGGAGAAATACGGCGTGGATCTGGAGCCCGAAGTGAAGTTTATCGGTAAATTCCGAACATCAAAGACAGCGATTGCGAAATTCCCTTAAAACCACGGTACAAGGGAAGAAAAAATTCAACGCAGGCACTCCCTGTGTCTGCGTTGAATTCTTTTCTTCCCTTGCCGATAACGTAAGGAACTTCGCAATCATCCATATACTGAAAGGAGGCGACCTCTTGAAATATGTTGTGGTAACCGGCATGTCCGGCGCCGGGAAAGCGACCGCGCTGCGGTTTCTGGAGGACATGGGTTATTTCTGTGTGGATAACCTGCCGCTTCCTCTCCTGGATAAATTTTTTGAGCTGACGGAGGGCGGCGATCCGGTTCACCCGGCGCTTGTCCTGGGGCTGGATATCCGCAACGGATCCCTGCGTGAGGCGGCGGAAACGATCGGACAGCTGAAGAAACGGGGCAAGGATATTTCCGTCGTTTTCCTGGACGCGGATGACGATATCCTGCTGAAGCGTTACAAGGAGACGCGCCGCATTCCCCCTCTTGCCGGAAATGACCGGATCGAGATGGGGATATCCCGGGAACGCGGGCAGATCAGTTTTTTAAAGGAAACTGCGGATTATATTATAGATACCAGCTGCCTTCTGACACAGGAACTGAATCTGGCGCTGGAAAATATTTTTCATCTGGAAAGGCAGTATGACAATCTGTTTGTGACAGTGTTGTCCTTCGGCTTTAAATACGGGATTCCTTCCGACGCGGATCTGGTGTTTGATGTTCGTTTTCTGCCGAATCCTTATTATATTGAGTCTTTGCGGCCAAAGACAGGAAATGACCCGGAGATCCGTCAGTTTGTGATGAAGAGTCCTGCGGCGGAGCAGTTTCTGGATAAGCTGGAGGATATGATACGGTTTCTGATTCCGCATTATGTCCGGGAGGGAAAGCACCGGCTGGTGATCGCCATCGGCTGCACCGGCGGGAAGCATCGTTCCGTCACCCTGGCGAACGGGCTTTACCTGCGGCTGCAGGAGAATCAGACCTATGGCCTCCGGGCAGAGCACCGGGATCTCGATCAGGATGCGAAACGGGGAAAGTAGAGAGGATTCACTTTTGCAGGAATGAGAGAAGATTCCGATCATTTCCGGCTGAAATGAAAAACGGAGGGAACCCATGTCGTTTTCGGGAGATATTAAACAGGAGATCGCGCGGCAGCTTCCGGACGATTACCACTGCCTGCTGGCAGAGATCGCAGCCATTATCCGCTATGCGGGGATTCTGGACGGCGACGCCGACTGCGGCAGGATTACGGTGGAGACGGAAAATGTGACGCTCGCCAGAAAATATCTGCGTCTGATCAAAAAGGCCTTTGATATTCCGGTAGATCTGGATATTAAAAAGTTTCCTTCCGGAAAGAGCCGTCTGTATCGGATCGTTCTGGATTCCGACGGCAGAAAATCCCCTTCTTCTTTTGAGGACGGCGCTTTCCCGGAGCATGTGCGGCGGGCAGCGGAACCGGGCGCCGGACAGACAGCTTTGCCTCCTTCAGACGGGGTTTTTCAGGAAATTCAGGCGGGAGACCGGTTTTCGAGAGTGTGGCGGGAGACGGCGGACTGGGAGCGGGACGGCTTCCGGGAATGTCTGCTGGAATATCCCTGCTGCCGCCGTGCGTTCATAAGGGGCGCGTTTCTGACATCCGGTTCCATGAGCAACCCGGGAAAATCCTATCATTTTGAGATTGTCTGCAGGGAAAGTCAGGGGGCGGAGGAGCTCTGCCGGGTCATAGAGACCTTTGATATCGATCCGAAGATCATACAGAGGAAAAATAAATATGTCGTATATCTGAAGGACAGCCAGGCCATCGTCGATATTCTGAATGTGATGAGCGCGTCGAACGCGCTGATGAATCTGGAAAACATACGGATCATCAAAGAAATGAAAAACAGCGCGAACCGTCAGTACAACTGCGATTCCGCAAATATCAACAAGATGGTCCGGACGGCGACGCGGCAGATGGAGGACATCCGTCTGATTGAACGGCGGATGGGGTTCGGCAGACTGTCCCCGGCGCTGCGCGAGATGGCAATTGTGAGGCTGGAGCATCCGGAGGAGTCCTTAAAGGAGCTCGGAGAATATCTGAACCCCCCGGTCGGGAAATCCGGAGTGAACCATCGATTAAAAAAACTGGAGGAGATCGCAGAGACACTGCGGCGGGAGGATTCATACCATGAGTAAAAACAGATTGTTTTTTATCTTCAATCCAAAAGCGGGAAAGGGGCTGATCCGGGTTCATCTGGTGGATATCCTGGATGTTTTTGTAAAAGCGGGTTATGAGGTCGAGGTGTACCCGACGCAGGAAAAGGGGGATGCGACGCGTATGGTCTCGGCCTGTGCGGATGATTTTGACCGGATCGTCTGCAGCGGCGGCGACGGTACGCTGGACGAGGTGGTCACAGGGCTGATACAGTCCGGTTCCCATACGCCGGTCGGGTATATTCCGGCGGGTACGACCAATGATTTTGCCAGTTCCCTAGAAATTCAGGGAAGCATGGAGGAAGCGGCTGATATTGCGGTCAAAGGGAATGTATTTCCCTGCGACGTTGGGGCGTTTAATGATGATACCTTTATTTATGTGGCGGCGTTCGGCATTTTCACCGGTGTGTCCTACCAGACAAACCAGAAACTGAAACAGTTTCTCGGTCACGCGGCTTATGTGGTCGAAGGGGCCAGAAGCCTGACGGGAATTACCTCCTATCCCCTTGAGATCGCCGTAAACGGAGAGACGCTTCAGGGCGAATTCGTGTACGGGATGATCACAAACGCGCGTTCTGTCGGCGGCGTGAAAAACCTGGCCGGGAAGGATGTGGAGCTGGACGACGGGCTGTTTGAGGTAAAGCTCATCCGCATGCCGAAAAACCCGCTTCAGATCAGCGAGATCATGGCGAATCTGCTGCGGCCGAGGGAATGCGATACGCCCTATATTTTTTCGTGCAGGGCCGCATTCATTGAAATTCACAGTGAAGTCGAGGTGCCCTGGACGCTGGACGGGGAATTCGGCGGCGAGCATAAGGATGTGCGGATCGTGAATCGCAGCAGACGGGTCAGTTTTCTGGTGCCGTGATTCGTTCCTTCAAATAATATAGTGAACGACAAAAACAAGTTGTCTTTCATTACTGATAAGGCATTTGCCCGGGTACGGATATTTTTCGTTCCGTACCGGGCAGGTGCTTTTTTTGTCATATAGGAAAGTTCTCCGAACTTCCTATATGACAAAAAACGCTCCGCGGTGGATGTACCCACAGGGCAGACCCGCACAGCTCTGCACGCTTGTTCACTAAGCTCGTACAACTCGCTAAGTGAGCCAATGCGTCGCGCGATAGGAAGAATGTCGCTAAAAGCGACCGCGCTCGGCGCGAGAATGCGCCAAGGCGCATTCTTTTTCATACGCACAGGGGTTCGTTGCGGGAAGTGATTGAAAAGCTGACAGGCAATGAACCTGCAAGGGGCAAAATGTTGACAAATAGAGCTGTATCGATTATGATTTAAAGGTATATACGGTTTGTCACAGAGGTGAGTTATGACAGAATTCAGTGAAAGTTGTTAATGTTTTATGCAAAATAAATGAGATGAGGAGATCAGGTTTATGAAAAAGAAAATGATATTTTACAGAAAAACAGCGGCAATGGGTCTTGCATTGATGCTCGGTGTGGGGTTGACGGCCTGCGGAAGTACGACGGATGTTTCAGAAACAGATGATGTGGAGCTTTCGGCGGACAGCGGGTCTGATGCGGAGGAAACCGGAGAAACACAATCACAGACCGGGAGTGCGTCTCTCGGCATTCCCATCGGGGCGGAACATAAGATTATCGTGGGATATACGCTGGAACAGACAGGTACATTTGAAAATGTCGACGGTATTGGCACGATGGGGAATACGCTGGTACTGATCGGCGCTGATGAGCGGGTGACGCCGATTATGAATAACGGCAGCCAGGCGCAGACGGTGGAAGCCTGTATGTATCTGGGTAACGGATATTATGTCCTTCAGAACGATTCCTCTGACATAAATTCCTGTGCATTGTACCGCGCGGACGGAGAACAGCTCATTCCGTTTGAGGCAGCGGACATTTCGTGGCTTACATCTGCGGTTGACTATAACAATGACACGGCGGATCAGCGTTATCTGGAAATCATATACTGTACCGGAGAAACGGACGATGTGGATGAGGCGTTTTTTTACCAGACGGACAGTCTGATGTCCATGTGGGCCGATGAGGATGATCTGCTGTACACGGGTTACGCAAAAATATATGATACAGAGCAGGAACGGTTTGTAGAAGGAGTGGAAGTGACGAACTCTGATCTCTATGCTGCTCAGGCGTGCGGCAACAGTCTGGTTATAGAAGACGAGGAAGGCGTGGCGAGACTGTATGATTCGAATGGAAATGTTCTGCTGGAAAAAGAGGGCCTGGATGCTGTCGGATATGGATATGCAGTTTTTTATGATGGGGATTCCAGAGAGGTGTACGATGAGAACGGTTCCTGGCGATTTACAACAGATGACACAATCAGTACGCTTGACAGTACGAGCGGTTATATGGAAGATTTTCTGGATGCGGGAGAAATCGTTCTGGTGGATATAGACGGGAATGAAGTCCTCTCAGGTTATGAGAGTTATTACGAGGAGCGATACGGTTTGTTTTCCGTGGAAAACGATGGTACACAGATGATTGTGAATTCTGACGGTGAGGTTCTTGCTTCCGCTGAAACAATCTCGGATATTATTTCCGGATATTATTTTTATGGTGATTATGAAAATTATACAATCGTGGGACCGGAAGGCGTTCTCCTGGAAGGGGTAGATTCAACGGATTATATGGCGGCAGTAAACGGAACATCTGCTTTTGTCATCAATAACGGCGAATTTTCTCTCGGACTGGAGGGAGAGTTCTGGAAAGGGATTGTTAACGGAATGATTGCGTCGGAATCAGATGCAAGCGGATATTATGGTGTGTTTGACCTTTTCACCGGTACACAGCTGCTGGATTATACTTATGATGATATTTACAGCACGGGAGATTATCTGTATGCCGGAAAGGACAATACATGGACGATTTATAAGATTGTTCCGGTGTATGGGGAATAAACATTACTGCGCGTTCAGTGTAATATGCGGAAGATCAGTTACTATATTTCCACGCCTCTGAGTGGCAGCGGGGGGACTTTTACAGAATATAAACGGTAAGATGGAAGGAGAGGATGGTATAGCTGGACACTTGTAACGGGGTGTAAATTCTGATAATTCAGCAGACTTTACACCCGGTTTATACGGTTACAAAATGTCAGGAGATATCTTTTTTGTCACTGAGAGTAGCTTCTTCGATAACGCGTTTGATCAATTCCAGCGCTTTTTCAGAATTGTTGCTTTCGAGTAATGTCTCTAAAGACAGTAAAACTGTTAATAATTCCAATCGGGTCATATTTTCCGCCTCCGTCATAATATCACCGCCTCTCTGATCAGGATGTAATCATTATAGCGGTTTTGTCAGGGGGTGTAAAGCCTGTTCAGTTATCAACGTACGAAAAATAATAAGCATTTTCACTTGGGAGCTGCCCCAAAATAACATGAGCATATCGTGATTGAATGTTGAAGATCGGTTGGTTAGTTCCGCTATTCAGAATCCGGGAAAGAACAGAATATAATTATTATAACCCAGAACAATGCAAGAATGAATAAAAAATTTATAAAATTTATATGAGGAGTATTTATGGATATTAATAATTCAAAAGCAGTAAAGGCAGTTGTTTATCAAAAGGGTGCGTTTCTTACCAGACATGTGAAAGCCGAACTCCATAAAGGGTCGAATACGGTGTGCATTGAGAGTCTGTCCGATTCGATTGTGGCTGAGACGATACAGATTGCCATGTCCCGGGGTCTGTCCTGCAGCCAGGTAGTATATGACCCGGTTTTTAAAAAAGATAAAAAACCGAATCAGGAAACGGCTGTTTCGAAAGAAGACAAGGAACTTATAAGAAGAAAGGTCGGATTGCAGCATCAGATGGCGGCTGCAAGAACAAGTTTTGAGATGCTCCCAGGCAAAGAATTGTTCCGGGATAAGAAAGACTGGGAGAGTAAATCGCTGAATGATTTCCTGGATTTTCTGGATTTTCTTGAAAAAAAGAGAGTGGAATTATTGAATCGAATCACAGACTGTGAGGAAGAAATTCGTGAAATCGACAGTCAGATAAAAAAACGGTCTGAAAAAGAAAATCCTTCTTCGGCCGGCATGACCGGCGTGATCCGCATGGAAGTAGAAGCGGCTGAGGAAGGGGAATTTTCTTTTGAAATCTTATATTATGACAGGGAAGCCAGATGGGAACCTTTTTATGATATACAGATTCACGGTCTGAGCGAACCGGCTGACATTATGCTGAAAGGAAGAATTATACAGAATACAGGAGAAATATGGGAAAACATTGACCTGACGCTTTCTACGGGGAATCTGCAGCAGTCCAATAACCAGCCGGAATTGATACCCTGGGTTTTGAGACCGGCTGTGTTTCCGGCAGTACCTCCCATGCAGGCAGCACACGCGAGGCCTCTTTACATGGAAGCGCCACAGGCAATGGAAGAAACCACTGTGTTGGATGAGGCAACCATGCTTCTGGAACCGAATGTAACGGAAAAATCCGGGGCTGCGCGGAATCACAGAAAAGAAAATTCATATAAGAAAAATCAGACTTCTGTGGAATACGATGTGGCCGGAACGGTTCGTATTGAATCCGGCGGGAAAGGGGATATCGTACAGATTCTATCGGTCGAACATGAAGCAGAGTATGTCTATTATGTCACCCCGAAGGCAGAGTGCAGCGCGTTTCTGATGGCGAGAATCAAAAAAAGAAAAGATTATCATTTGATAGAGGCGGATGCCAATATTTTTCTGGAAAACCGGTATGTCGGAGCGACACATATCGGAAAAGAAGATGAGACAGATGAATATAGGATTTCTCTTGGCCGGGATCGCGATATTTATGTGGAGCGTCGGAAATTAAAACAGCAGCAGTCACAGAACCTGATGGGGAACCTTATCCGAAAAGATTTTTCTTACCAGATGCGCGTACGGAACCGGAAAACGGAACGTGTACGCGTGCTTGTAAAGGATCAGATTCCGATTACGACGGATGAAAAAATACATGTGGACGTTGTGAACCAGTCTAACGCATATCTGGATGAAAAAACCGGTATGCTTTCCTGGGAGAGGGATATGTCCGGGGATGAAGAGTGGGTGATTAATCTTTCATTCCGGGTGAGCTGGCCGAAAAACTATTCGTTTTCGATGTGATGGCGATGGTTAGAGGGAGTGATTCTGAAGCAGAGCAGTTCTGACATACAGGAAAAATCCAGCATAAAAAAGGAAAAACGAAGTGATAAAGCGGGGGCTGCCGCCGGAATAATTTTGTTGTGATATATAACAAAATTATTCCCGGCGAAGAAGATTTCTTGTGAAAAAGAACAAATTTTGTTTTTGCTCTTGCTTTTTCCGTGAAATTGTACTATTTTATTTACATGACATAAGCAGGCAAAGAACAAGGGCGTTCCGTTTTATGGAATGCCCTTTTTTCTTTTGCCGGACCTGAGTACTTTTAAGGGGATATATTTGAAACAGAAAGAGAGGAGTAAAAAATGAGCGAGTATTTCAATGTATCTGAGATTTTCGGCGAGTACGTGTTTAACGATTCCGCCATGCGGGCGCGCCTGCCGAAGAAAGCGTACCAGAAGCTTCGCGAGGCGATGGAGGACGGCACGGAGCTGGATCCGGCCACCGCGGATATCATTGCCCATGAGATGAAGGAGTGGGCGATCGAGCAGGGGGCGACCCATTACACACACTGGTTTCAGCCGCTGACCGGCGTTACCGCTGAGAAGCATGATTCCTTTATCACATCTCCGGACGACGGAGGAAAGGTGCTGATGAGCTTTTCCGGCAAGGAGCTGATCAAAGGTGAGCCGGATGCTTCGTCCTTCCCTTCCGGAGGATTGCGCGCCACCTGCGAGGCGAGAGGTTATACCGCCTGGGACTGCACGTCCTACGCTTTCGTAAGGCATGATGCCGCAGGCGCGACACTCTGCATTCCCACCGCGTTCTGTTCCTATACGGGCGAGGCGCTGGATCAGAAGACGCCGCTGCTCCGTTCCATGCAGGCGATCAGCGAGCAGTCGATCCGTCTGCTGCGGTTATTCGGGAATACCTCATCCAAAAAGATTATTCCTTCTGTCGGACCGGAGCAGGAATACTTCCTGGTCGACCGTGAGAAATATTTAAAGAGAAAAGACCTGATTTATACCGGCCGCACCCTGTTCGGCTCCATGCCGGCCAAGGGTCAGGAGATGGACGATCATTATTTCGGAGCGATCCGTCCCCGCATCGCGGCGTTTATGAAGGATGTGAATGAGGAGCTGTGGAAGCTGGGCGTTCCGGCCAAGACACAGCACAACGAGGTTGCTCCGGCGCAGCACGAGCTGGCGCCGATCTACGAGACCTGTAATCTGGCCGTGGATCACAACCACATGGTCATGGAGGTCCTGAAGAAAAAGGCAAACGAGCACGGCCTTCAGTGCCTGCTTCACGAGAAACCGTTTGCCGGCGTCAATGGTTCCGGCAAACATAACAACTGGTCCATCACGACGGACGACGGCATCAACCTTCTGGATCCGGGTGACACCCCGCATGAGAATCTGCAGTTCCTGTTGGTGCTGACCTGCATCCTGAAAGCGGTTGACCGCCATGCGGATCTGCTGCGCGAATCCGCTTCCGACGTCGGAAATGACCACAGGCTCGGCGCGAATGAGGCGCCGCCGGCGATCATCTCCATCTTCCTCGGAAATCAGCTGGACGATGTGATCAATCAGCTTACGAGCACCGGTACGGCGACGCATTCCCTCGAGGGCGAAGTGCTGCACACCGGTGTGGATACCCTGCCGGATTTCATGAAGGACGCGACAGACCGGAACCGGACCTCGCCGTTCGCGTTTACCGGCAACAAGTTCGAGTTCCGTATGGTCGGCTCCCAGGATTCCATCTCTCAGCCGAACGTGGTGCTGAACACCATCGTAGCCGAGGCTTTCCAGGAGGCCTGTGATGAACTGGAGGCTGCGGATAATTTTGAAAAGGCGCTGCATGATCTGATCAAGAAGCAGGCGATCGAGCATCAGAGAATTATCTTCAACGGCGACGGCTATGCGCAGGCATGGGTCGAGGAAGCCGAGCGGAGAGGTCTCCCGAATATCACGAACATGGTGGACGCCATCGGATCGCTTACGACGGATAAGGCAGTGAAGCTGTTCGAGAAGTTCGGCGTGTTTACCGAGCCCGAGTTGAAATCCCGTGCGGAGGTTCTGTACGAGAATTATGCGAAGTCCATCAACATTGAGGCAAGGGCCATGATCAACATCTCACACAAGACCCTGCTTCCGGCAGTGATCAAATACATAACCTCACTTGCGGACTCCATCAATTCCGTGAAATCCGCCTGCGACTGCGAAATCAGCGTTCAGGTTGAGCTGCTGACGGAAGGCTCCGCGCTGCTGTCCGATGCGAAGGTCGCGCTCTCGAAGCTGGAGGAAGTGACGGATAAGGGCCTTGCCATGGAAGAAGGCAAGGAGCAGGCGGAATATTACAGGGATGTGGTAAGAGCCGCCATGGCGGAGCTTCGCGCGCCGATTGATAAGCTGGAGCTCATCGTCGATAAGAAGATGTGGCCGATGCCGTCCTACGGCGACCTGCTTTTCGAAGTTTAATACCGGTAGCTATCTAATCCCCTTAGTTAGTATACATCAAAGGGAAGGAGCCGGAGAGAAATCTCCGGCTCCTTTCATCATATAAGATCGTTCTCCGCACTTCATTTATTTTTTCCTTTGAATACTATCTATCAGTATTCGGGAAATAAAATTTTGACAGAACGATACTCGACAACCATCACTGACTGTGTTATAGTGTACTTATTCATAAAACACATTGTTGATTCTAAAATTCCATCATGTGTTCTGCGTTCCGTCCGCCGGTTCTCGGCGCGGGATGTCTTGAATCCGGCTTTTCGCCAGTTACAACAATTTTAAACAGATGCAGACAGGCGGAAGGGCCAACCTCCTGCCTGCAAAAAAGACAGGAGGAGAAGATGAAAGAGAGCAACAACAGAATATGTGAACCTGAAATCAGGCAGGCATCAGGCTGCGGATTTGCAATAGATTCTGTGGATGATGACAGTCATGTTAAGGATTCCGCGAACGACGATGGCGATCAGGGTGAGTATTCTTCGAATACTTCCGGGGGTTCTGTACGGGACATAAACAGCAAGCGGATTTTTGAAGATCCGGTTCTCTGTGCGCAGTTTCTTCGGGATTATGTCGATGTTGACGAGCTGAAGAATGTCAGCCCGGACGACATCCAGGATGTCTCGGCGCGCTATCACCCGTATCTTGGCGTTGAATTTCAGTCAGATACCGTGAACCGAATACGGCTGTATGATGAGGATGGGAAAGAGGCAGAAGAACCGCTCTACCTGGTCTCGCTGATCGAGCACAAGAGCGACGTGGACTATGATGTGGCGATGCAGATTCTGAGATATATGGTCTGCATCTGGCAGGATTACGCGAAAGAAGAGAACCGTCGGAAAGAGCATGTCTCAAAGCGGAAATACTTCCGATATCCGCCGATTCTGCCGATCGTCTACTATGAAGGGGCGGCAAAATGGACGGCGGGCATGCATCTGCGTGACAGGATCCGAAAAGGCAGTGCATTCGGCAGCTACATACCGGATTTTGTATATGAGGTCGTCCGGAATCATGATTATACAAATGCACAGCTTCTGGAACAGCAGGACGAGATATCCCTGCTCATGATGATCAACAAGATTCAGAATACGGAGGATTTCCGGGAGTTCTGCCAGACATCGCCGGAGGCGGTGAACCATATTCTGGAGAATACGACGCCATCTATTCGCCGTACGATTCGGGATACGCTGTACAGCCTGCTGATGAAGATGAATATGCCGGTAGAGGAAGCAAATGAGTATGCAGAATCGGTGGAGGAGTGTCGGATGGGATATTTGTTTGAGAATATGGAGAAGATAGATATACAGGCGGAACGACGGTATGCCGCGCAGGCCAGGCAGGAAGCAGATGCGGCAAAACAGGAAGCAGATGCGGCAAACCGGGAAGCAGATGCGGCAAAACAGGAAGCAGATGCGGCCAGGCAGGAAGCAGATGCGGCGGAACGAAGAGCAGATGCGGCGGAACGAAGAGCGGATGCGGCGGAGCAGAAAACGGAAGCGGCAGCTGCCCGGGGTGCCGAGCGGTTATTACTTTCTCTGATCGAGGCCAAATTGGCGAAAGGTAAGACCGAGGAACAGATCGCCGAGGATCTTCTGGAAACACCTGATCGCATCCGCGAGCTCCGGAATAAAATCAAATAACAAAAAGGAAGGATCATGAAATATTCAGAAAACGGAATTCAATATCATCTCGGCATTCAGGCCGGTGATGTGGGAAAATATGTGATCCTGCCGGGGGATCCGAAGCGCTGCGTGAAGATCGCGGCGCACTTTGACAATGCACGTCTCGTGGCGGACGTGCGTGAGTTTACTACTTATACGGGATATCTGGACGGAGAGAAGGTCAGTGTGACATCCACGGGGATTGGCGGCCCCTCGGCCGCGGTCGCGATGGAAGAGCTGGCGCGCTGCGGCGCAAAAACATTTCTCCGCGTGGGCACCTGCGGCGGAATGCAGGAGAAGGTGAAGAGCGGGGATCTTGTGATCGCGGCCGGAGCGGTGCGGATGGAAGGAACCGGTAAAGAATACGCGCCCATTGAGTTCCCGGCCGTGGCAGATTTTCAGGTCGTGTCGGCTCTGATTCGGGCGGCGGGCGAACTGGGTCATAGAGCGCATATCGGCGTGGTACAGTGCAAGGATTCTTTTTACGGGCAGCATGAGCCGGAAATCATGCCGGTCGGATATGAACTGACCCGGAAGTGGGAGGCGTGGAAACGGATGGGATGCCTGGCCTCCGAGATGGAGTCTGCCGCGCTGTTTGTTGTCGCGGCGTATTTGGGCGTCCATGCCGGAACGGTGCTGCTGACGGTGGCGAACCAGGAACGTGAGCGGCTGGGGCTTGAGAACCCGGTCGTGCATGATACGGAAGCGGCGATCGCGACGGCGGTACGGGCGCTCAGGATGCTGATCGCGGAAGCGCATTCTTAAAAACGCTGAAAGCTGTAGCCGATGCTGCCTTGCCGAAACAGAGTTCCGGACCGGTTAATTCTCTTCTTCCAGCTCATTTACCATCTGAATATAATGCGATACGATCTGCTGCAGATGATCCAGCCTGTCCGGCGGGCATGTGCGGATCAGTGCGGTCAGAGGCGTGTAGTTGTCATCCCCCGTGCTCGGACCGAACAGGAGATAATCGGTGGAGGCCGAGAGAGCGGCTGCGATTTTACTAAGGGTGGCAAGAGACATATTTTTAGAGCCGAGTTCTATGTCGTAGCAGAAACGGGGCGTGATGTCTGCAAGCTCGGCCAGTTTTTCGCGGGTGTATCCCTTTAAGATACGCTGTTCTTTGATACGCTGTCCCATCAGGACGGCGTCTGATTGTCTTATCTTCATAATTTTGCGCTCTTTCTTTTAAAGTATTATCATTATTTACTGATTTTTGATTTTTTCTGCGGTACTGCGGATATTTGTCCATTTCCTGGATAAAAACCTGTTATGAAACTGCAGGATACTGGTAAAAAATATCCGGATACGAACATTTTACTGATAATCTCTGTGTTAAAATACGAACCGATAAGGGATATATTGTTGACTAACAGTTCATATTGTCATATAATGATTTATAATGTGTAAAAAGTTATACCTTATTGATTTCCGCGCGAAGCGCATGAATTAAGGGGTGCCTGGAAGATATACAAATGAGGATAACAGCGGAGAAAATCAATTGATGGAAGGCCTGACAATAAAAACAAAGGTTGACCGCGTTTCGGTGACCTACAAAATGGACAAGGCAGAGCAGATCAACAGAATGGAGATGGATATCATTAAGAAAAAAGAGATTCCGGCTCTGCTGCCTGTACGTTTTAAAAAATCATTTTTGGGGACATATCTGAATTTCCTGATTCAGGACATGATGAGTGTAGATCTGTTTTTCAAAAGCGGCATAGATTTCGGCCAGTTTACAGATACAGTTCAACAGATTTCGGACACGGTTCTTTCCTGTGAAGCGCATGGGATTCGCAGCGGCAATCTCGAGTTATCTCCCAGTCTGATATTCTACGATTATGCTGGCAAAAATGTCAGGATGCTTTACTGGCCGTTAATTACACTGAAGGATTACGTGGATCTGCAGAATTTTTTCCGGACGCTGGGCGATATTTATATATGCAGTCAGCGGGATGAATCTTTTTTGAAGCAATATCAGAAGCTGTTTACATCCCGTTCCAGGTTTGTGGTCTCCGCTTTCAGAGAAAGTATTGTTGAATTGAACGCACGGTGGAAGGAACTCCAGGGCAGGGATACGTCCTACGGACTCCGAAGATCTTTCGGGGATGCGGATGTCAGTGAACCGACGGTATATATGGGAGGCCCGATGATTTATCGTGTGTCCGGCCGGGAAGATATTATCCTGAAAAAATTTCCGTTTACGATCGGCAGGTCTGAGGAATATAGTGACTATGTACTGAAAAACAATCATTTTGTCAGCAGAAGGCACGCGACACTGCTCTGCGAAAATGGTACGGTTTATATACAGGATGAGGGATCTTCTAACGGCACTTTTCTGGACGGGGAGAAGATTCCGGAGCATGTAAAAACAGAGCTGAGACCGGAGAGCAGATTTATAATCGGAAAAGAAGAATTTATATTTTTGCACAGCGGACGGTGACACCGGCTTTCATACGGGAGAGAGTTATGGGATATACGTTACAGATTTATACAGAAGATGTGTACCGGGAGATCAGACTCCCCATGTTGGATAATGCGGACTATGATCTGTGTCTGAAATCCGAAGAGTTTCTGCTTCGCGGCAACATCGTGATTCAGATGGAAGTGATGGATGGAATCTGGAGGGTGAAGGATGTTTGCGGAGGCAGAATCGATGATTCAGACAGATCCTCTGATCACGGCATTCTCTGTCAGGGAGGATTTTTCAAAATATTTGTATATGATGTCCAGATCAGTATCCTGGTATGGGAAAACGCCTCCGAGATGAAGGCCTGGCCGAAATATCGGGTTGTAAACAGCGGTGAAATGCGGATAGGACGCGGGGAAGAAAACGATATCTGCTGCAGTTCTCTGCGGATTGTCTCCCAGAAACATGTTATCTTTTCCGTTTCCGGAAACAGGGCATATATTACGGATATCAGTCTGAACGGAACTTATCTGAACGGGTACCGCATTCATGAAAAGACGGAACTTCATTTCGGAGATGTCGTCAGTATATTCGGCCTTTCTGTCCTCTGGCTGAGCGGAGTCCTGGCCGTCGGAAGCCTGGACGGCAACCTGATCATCAATCCGGACTGTTTGAAACAGATCACCGGATTCAGCCGGGAACCGGAGAACAAACTGCCGGAGAAGGCTGTGGAGGCAGAGACGATCGTGCATGCCGCGCCCCGCAGCCTTCCGGATATTTATGAGGGAACGGAGAAAATAGAACCGACCCCGGCGAAGCATGAACCGGATACAAAACCGGCCTGGATGACGGTTCTGCCTTCGTTGACCATGATGATCCCGATGGTGATTGGTTTTTCACTTATGGGGAGCAATATGAAAATGGGTCTGGTGATCGCGGTCGGTTCGGCGGTCGTCGGATTCACCTGGGCGCTGATCAACCTGCGGTATTCCAGAAAAGAGCAGCGTGAAAAGGAGATGCTTCGCCTGGAGAGATATGAGGAATATCTCGTGCAGTGTGCGGATCGCATCAGGGAAAAGTTCGAATATAACCGCCAGGCGCAGATTGATCTGTATCCGGACGCGGAAACCTGCAGCCGGTATACCGCGGATATGCCTGTTTCCTGGGCGAGAAGCAGCAGACATTCGGATTTCTTATTCATTCGTCTCGGTCTCGGAGACATGCCGTTTCAGGTTAATATCCAGATCCCGGAAAAAGGCTTTATGCTGTTCCCGGATGAACTCGCGGAGCGCCCCGGGAAAATAGCGGACAGTTACCGTATCATGCATGAGGTTCCATTGGGTATCGGACTTGCGGAATATGGGGTGGGCGGGATCCTGAGCGCGGATCGCGGGCGTCGTATGTCCGTCGCAAGGACGATATTGTCACAGATTGCGGCTAATTACAGCTATACAGAAGTAAAAATTGCCGCTCTTTTTGATGGAAACGGATCCTGCGCGCAGCAGTGGAACGCGTTGAAATGGCTCCCGCATGTATGGAATGAGGAGAGGACCTTTCGCTATATGGCATCGGATCCGGATGAAATCAGCGAAGTGCTTTATGCGTTGCTGCAGAAGCTCCGCGACAGAGAAGAACAGATGGGTATGATGCTTTCTGGGAAAAAGAAAGTGCTTGTGCCGCATTATGTTCTGTTTGTGGAGTCGTCGGAGATGCTGGAATCTCAGATTATCTGCAAATATTTGTATGAACAGGGGACATCGCTGGGAATCAGTACGATTTTTGTGACTGACAGCTATAATAAATTACCGGGGGCGTGCAGTTTTATTATCGAAGACAGTCCGGAGTTTTGCGGCATATACGGGATGGAAGAAGAGGATCGGTTCCGAAAGAAAATAAACTTTGATTCTGTTTCACCGGATCATTTTTCTTCCATGGCGAGACGTATGGCGCCCTGGCGTGTCAACGAGGTGGAAAGCAGCCATACCATTCCGTCTTCTCTCACTTTTTTTGAGATGATGGGGGTGCAGAGCCTGCCTGAACTGAAAGTGATTGAATGTTGGAAAAAGAACCGTACATATGAGTCCATGCGCGCTTTAGTAGGGCAGAAATCAGGAGGAGCGGGCTGTTATCTGGATATTCATGAAAAATTTCATGGTCCGCATGGGCTTGTGGCAGGCACGACCGGTTCCGGAAAGAGTGAAACTCTTCAGACGTATATCCTTTCTCTTGCAGTGAATTTCAGTCCCCTGGATGTTGGCTTTTTTATCATTGATTTTAAGGGAGGAGGCATGGCGAACCTGTTTTCCAGGCTTCCGCATATGCTCGGACAGATATCCAATCTTTCCGGGAATCAGGTGCGCCGCGCCATGATATCGATTAAGAGCGAAAACAGCCGAAGACAGAGGATTTTCGGAGAAAGCGGCGTCAATAACATCAATGATTATACAAGGCTGGTGAAGAACGGAGAAGCTTCGGAGCCGCTTCCGCATCTGCTGATCGTGATCGATGAGTTTGCGGAGCTGAAACGGGAACATCCGGATTTTATGAAAGAATTGATCAGTGTAGCTCAGGTCGGACGAAGTCTGGGCGTTCATCTGATTCTGGCGACACAGAAACCCAGCGGTACGGTAGATGACAATATCTGGAGCAATACAAAATTCAAACTTTGTCTCAGAGTGGCCGACAAGCAGGACAGCAATGATATGCTTCACAGGCCGGACGCCGCGTTTCTGACACAGGCCGGAAGATGTTATCTTCAGGTTGGCAATGATGAAATTTTTGAATTGTTCCAGTCCGGATGGAGCGGCGCGATTTATGATGCGGACTGTGTCTGTCACGATTCCGGAGCGATTATGCTTAATCTGCCCGGCAGGGAGGCGGTAATCAGCCGTTCCTTCGGTGTAAATACGGAGGAACGGACGCTGCGGTGGGTGACGGAGGTTGTAACATGTATTCTCGGAGCGGCGAAGGAGCTGAATATCTCCCTGCCGGATCCGTCTATGGACAGCCATACACAGGGTCAGCTTGTCCGTAAAAGCATCCGGCGGATAAACAGCAGACTGGAGCAGTATACGCCAAATCCGGTCAATAATAAGCGCATAGAAGATCTTCTGGCCATCTGGCCGGAGGAAGGAACGCCGGAGAACATCGCCGGACAGCTGATTGCATCGGCAAAAGAACGGAATCAGAAGCTGCCGGAGCAGAAGGAGATCCGCCAGCTGGACGCAGTTGTAAATTATCTGGCGGAGATAGCCGAAAAAAACGGATTTACTCAGCTGCAGCCTCTCTGGATGCCTGTGCTGCCGACGCAGCTGTATCTGGATCAGCTGGAAGGTTATCAGGAAGGCATCTGTTGCGGAGGGACATGGAAGGCGCATGAGGGACTGAGCGTATCCGCAATGATTGGTCTGGTGGACGCGCCGGAAATGCAGCGCCAGTTTCCGTTGAACATAGATTTTGTCCAAAACGGGCATCTCGTGATCGTCGGAGGCGTAACCAGCGGGAAAAGTACGGTGATGCAGACCATCATTTTTTCGCTGATCCGAAAATATTCCCCGGAGGAGCTCTCTGTCTACGCGATTGATTACAGCAGCCAGATGCTGTGTCCGTTTGAAAAGTCCGCCCATATGGGAGGGATTGTCCTTGAGGGAGAGGACAACCGGTTAAATAAACTGTTCGGCATGCTGCTGCGACTGCTGAAGGAGAGAAAGCAGGCGATAAAGGGCGGAAGCTTCAGTCAGTATATCCAGCTGCACGGGCACAGTATGCCGGCGATACTTCTGGCAATCGACGGATACGCTAATTTCCGGGACAAGACCGGCGATGCTTACGAAGCGGCATTAATGGAACTGGTTCGGGAGGCGGAAGGTTATGGCATCTATCTGATGATATCCTGCGGAGGTTTCGGCGGGACGGAACTTCAGAATAAGATTGCCGATAAGATGAGGCAGAGTATGTGCCTGGAACTCTCAGATAAATATAAGTACGGAGAGGTTCTGCATATATCACATTTCGACCTTCTTCCGGAGACGAATGTAAAGGGAAGAGGACTGGTCAGTCTGGATGACAGTGTGTTCGAATATCAGGCCGCTCTTGCCTGCGCGGCGGAAAATGATTATCAGAGATCAGAGCTTATCGCGGAAATCTGTGCGGAAATGACTGAACGATGGAACGGCGTCTGCGCGGCAGCGATTCCGGAGATCCCGGCAAAACCCACCTGGGATACGCTGCGGGAGCATCCGTCATTCCGCAAACAGATACAGTCGGGATCATCTCTGCCCTGCGCCTATGATCAGGAGACAGCGGATGTATATGGCATTTCGCTGAATAAGCTTCTGTGTTATCTTGTTCTGGGACAGGAACAGACCGGAAAATCAACCTTTCTTCGAAATATTGCCTGTGCGGCAAAGGAGATGGGCGGCGAAGTGTATGTAATCGACTGCGAGGACGGCCGGGACGCGCTCATTGCGGGGTGTTCCGGCGCAGAGTATGCCTCGAATGCCGCTGAGATGTTTGAGGCGGTTAAGCGGCTCGTCCTGCTGACGAATGAGAGGGGCGTAAAGCGCAGGGAATTGCAGCAGCGCGGACTTGATGATGAAGAGATTTCTCTTGAAATGAGAAAATCTTTCCCCGCGGTGTTTTATATCATCTCGAATCTCGCGGATTTCATACAGCGTATATATACCAGACAGGAAGGAATCGGTCTGCTGAATGACAGGATTGAGGTGATTTTTGCAAAGGGGAAGCTGCTGAATGTCTATTTTTTCGCGGCGCTGGATATCAATGAGATCGGGTTGATCTCCGCGCGGCCCGCATGGCAGAGTTTTATCCGGGATCACAGGGGCGTCCTGCTTGGCGGCGAGCTGAACAAACAGAATATATTCGCCTATCAGAATATTCGCTATAACGAGCAGGGCAGGCGTATGAAAAACGGGCAGGCCTACGCCGTGAATCCGGAAAACCCGCAGCAGGTGGATCTGATTACTGTCCCGCAGAACAGAGGGGTAACTGTGAATGATTAAGGTTGTGATCTACAGTCCTTATGGCGCTGAAACTGAAGAACTGCGCAGCGTTTTTGCGGTTTATTCCATTCAGAATGTCTGGGCGGACATTGATGTCAGATCCGCTTCCCGACTGGAGGAGTGGATGGATATGGCGAAATGCGCGGATATTCTGATCTGTGACGTTTCCCGGGAGGCTGCCATATCGGGATTAAAGGAACTGAAACGAATAAATCCCGCCGCCGCCATATTGCCGATTGCGGATATGAAAGTCCCTCCCATTCGCTATGTCTGTCCGGAGATTATGCCGATGGCGTTGCTCTGGAGACCGCTGGCAAAAAAGAATGTGGCCGACAGTATAACGCAGGTTATGGCGGGATTTCAGGGACAGAGGGCTGCGGGGACGGATCTGTTTGAGGTGAGGAACCGAAAAACGAGACGTTATATTCCCTATGCGGATATTCTTTATTTTGAGGCAAGGGAGAAAAAACTGTATTTGCGCACGGAGTTTCGGGAAATTCCGTTTCGCGGTACGCTGGGGGAGTTGACGGAAAGTCTTCCGGAGGATTTTCTGCGCTGCCATAAGAGTTTTCTTGTCAACCGGAGACAGATAACCGCGTTTGACCGGACGGCACAGACGATCGAACTGGCGGGGAAGGTATATATCCCTCTGTCCAGAAATTATAAAAAAAGTTTTATGGAGGCGTTTGATGGAAAGACATGATCAGGACAGCCGGCTGATGACGGCGGCGGATATAAATCTTTGCGTGGGTCTGATGGGAAGAGCGGGATGGAATGATTTCCCGATTCTGAAGTCGGAACAGTCGCTGGAGCAGCAGATGATTGACAGTGTATTGCGTCTGGAAAAAGCCGGGTGTGTTGTCTGGGATCGGGATCGATGGAAGCTGACAGAAGAGATATCCGACATTTTCTCCCGTATCGCGTGGCCGCGGATCGTATATCGTTTTCGAAGTCAGAGTTCTCCTCCGAAAACGCTTTACTGTGATGACGGGGGCGCCATACTGTTTGAGCAGGTCTTCGGGGAGCTTCAGACAGGCCGAATCACCAGGGCAGCGGATGTGGATCCGGAGACGCTGCTGCTGGATTTCGTCCGGGAGGAAGCGCAGGAGGAACCGCTGTGGGACAGGGACGCACTGCGGCTGCTGTTTCTGGAATCGAAAACAGGAAGACGGTATCCGCGGGCGAAGACGATCCTTTTCATTGAATCTGAGGGAGGCAGGAAGCGGGAATACGCTTTCTTCTATGAAAATGGGGTTCTGAAAGCGGCGGATG
Source organism: Clostridiales bacterium (assembly GCA_021202015.1). GTDB lineage: Bacteria > Bacillota > Clostridia > Lachnospirales > Lachnospiraceae > Eubacterium_I. The sequence goes on from JAJQDV010000042.1 coordinate 37,754, forward strand.
CGGAGGGAAGAGTGTGTGATTATTCCCGGGAGAGTATTTTTGATTGAGAGGAAGCGGAGCGCAGATATGATTTTGGTGGAAGTATATTTTAATTTATTTCATCGGACCTATGATTTTAAAGTAGATGAGACGGCGCCGGTCGGGGATATCATCGGACAGATGATCCATGTGATCGCTCAGAAAGAGAGGATTCCCGTGGGACGTGAACCGGGATTCTTTATGCTGGGAAGCCTCGAGCAGAAAAAGCTGTTTCATCCGACCACGACGCTTTCCGAAAACGGAGTTCGGTCAGGAATGTCACTTTTTCTGGCCTGACGGTTGCAGGTTGTCGCTATTTGGTGTCCTGTCATCGCTTTTGCGCCCTGTTTGAGGAGCGGGATGATAGGATGACGTTGTCAGGAAGAACAGTGAGAAAAGAACAGGATAGAGAGGTATCCGGATATGCTGAAGGTTAACACAGAGGAATTAAATCAGACAGCCGAACAGCTCACAGTGATGAGACGGCAGATAGAGGATGTATACACCAGGATGTCAGCTGCCAGAAATAATCTGAGCGTTTCCATCAAATTCGGCGATGCGGATGCCGGGATGCGTTGTATGCTGACTCTGGACAGGCAAAGTCAGACGGTGGCGGAAGGATCCGCTGTTCTGAATCTTCTGATACAGGCGGCAGAAAATGCAGCTGCGGAATATCAGAGCTGTGAGAACGAGGCCGCTCAGCTTCGAGGCTCCTCGGAGACGGAGGAGGCTTGCGCCCGGGAAACGGCCGCAGATGAAGATGGAGCGGATCGTGAGTATGAGGATCTGGTTGAGCAGTTAAAAATAATCTTACCCAGACCGTCCACCGGGCTGATACTTATGCCCCGGATCTTCCATCGGATAATCTGGAAACCGATATTCGTTATTTATATCGTACGTCCGGAGTTCTTTTACCCGGTGAAACGTGTGGATACGGTTATTTCCGGCCTGGCTACGACATTGCTGAAACGGTAGACGTCAGTTTTTAAGAAAGCGCCGGGAACCGGCCGGTTCCCGGACACGGAGAAAGGAGGATTACAGTGCAATTTGAGGTTGATACCGGGCAGGTTTCCCAGACCGTGTCGAAGCTGGAATCGGAAGTGTCGACGATCCGGGAGCAATATACAGGATTATATCAGGAACTGCAGACGCTGGATGCCATGTGGACGGGATCCGCGCATGACGCTTTTGTGGCGGCGTACAGCAGGGATATGGAGATGATGGAATCGCTGGCGCAGACGATCGGGGAGATTGTTGAAAATATAGGGACCGCGCGGCAGAAATACGACAGTACGGAGCAGTCCGTCCGGTCATCCATCAATAAAATTTCGATTTAAGAAGGAGGGACGAGCGGATGGCGCTGGAAGGAACACTGAAGGTTACACCTGAAGAACTGAAAACCCAGTCCGGGAAGGTGCGGACCCGGATACAGAACCTGGAGTCCTCGTTTGAGACCATGAGAACACTGATCTCGGGGACGGCGGCATACTGGACAGGAAGTGCCGCGGAAGCCCACAGGGAAGATTATGAGAGCAAAAAAGGGACGATTGAGGAAATGATAAACCGTTATACGGAACATGTCAGGGATCTGGAGACGATGGCCGGGGTTTATCAGGAGGCGGAAGCACAGGCCGTAAACCTTGCGGACGAGCTTCCGGCCAGCAGCCTGTAGGAGGTGTCTATGAGTACAAAAACCGCACAGACAATACAGATTGAATTTCAGCAGGTCATGAGACAGGTCAGTGAGCTGAAATCCTGTGTCAACGACCTGAACGCCCTGGCAGACAGGCTGGACAGTCTGGCCGGCTCTCTCGGAAGCGGGTGGCAGGGGGAGAGCGCGGAGCTCTACATCAGCAAGTGTTCACAGCTGCGCGCAAAGATCAAAAGCAACGCGAATAGTCTGAACAGCACTGCAGAGACGATCAGCCGCATGGCACAGGCGTACCGTTCGGCGGAGCTAAAGGCTCTGGAACTGGCTCAGGTCAGAACATCCGGTTAATTGCATTGGAGACAATGTGGTTTTATAAATAAAAAAGTAACTGCGGTGATAAGAAACAGTTACAGACAAACAATTACAATTTTAAGGAGGAACAAAATTATGGCAACGTTTCAGGTGACAGCATCGGAGATGCAGAGCACGATCACGCAGCTTCAGAGTGACAATCAGGAGTTTCTGTCCCGTGTGCAGGAACTCAGCGAGCAGCAGCAGGAGCTGGCGGCAATGTGGACCGGCGACGCGAACACGGCGTTTAATAATGCGTTTAATACGGACGCTGCGAAATGGACGGAGTTCTATAACCTGATCAATCAGTATATTGAGGCGCTGAATTCTATCCTGGGTATCTATACGAACGCGGAATCTGCGAATACGGACACCGCTGTAAATCGTACCTATTAAAGAAAGCAGACAGGCGAAGCAGCCGTTGATATACGGCGGATAAAGCATTAAAAAGCAAAGAAAAGGAGATATTTATCATGGAAGGGACATTACTCGTAACACCGGAACAGCTGCAGACGGCATCTGCTACATTTTCATCGAAGGCAACGCAGGTAAAGGCACTGCATGACGGCATGATCACCCGTGTCAATACCCTCTGCGGCACATGGGAGGGAAGCGCATCCGAGACCTACAAGGCCAAATTTGCCGCGCTGCAGAGCAGTATGGATATTTTATACAACATGATTCAGGAACACTCGAACGACCTGAACGCAATGGCGGAGCAGTATATTACGGCTGAGACGCAGGCAGCATCGGCGGCGGAGGAGCTCCCCGCGAGCACCCTGTCATAAGAAGCGCATAACAGATATGGTTCACGCGGGTGGCTTAAGGAGCCGCCCGCGTCAGTATTCAAACAGGAGGTGGACATCGTAATGCTGAAAGTGAATACCGTATGTATGCAGAATGAGGCGTCAGAGCTGAGCGCAATCGCATCGCAGCTGGATGAGGCGGCCCAGAGCCTGGCAGGCATAAATTCGGCCTTGAGATGGCAGGCGGCGGTTACCGCGAGAGTGCGCGGCACACTGACACAGTATCATACGAATATTTCCGCGCTGAGCCAGAAATGCGGCAGTCTGGCGTCTGTTCTTCCGGAACTGGCGGATTTGTATCAGCAGGCGGAAGAGGGGCTTTGCGGTTCCGTAACTTCTGTGGATACTGTCGGGGAAACCGGTACTGCGGGTTCGGGTTCATCATTTGATGAGGATGAGGAGTTTTTCAGCCTGATCAAGGCGTGGCTGGACAATATGGAATTCTGGGGAGAGGATAAGACAGCGGGAGCGCTGAGCGACGCCTGGACCTATATAGAAGACCTGATTGCCTTTTTCACGGGAGATATGGCAGGGCTGAGCGGCGCGAGCGACTGGACCGGCCTGTTCAAGTCCAGCCTGAAATCCTGGAAGTCATTGTATGAATATTTTGCCTCTTTTTATCATTCGGAGAGCGGTTTTTTCAGCGACGCGATGAATCAGAATGTTGCCTGGGTGGGACTGACGGCAGGATTTGCGGGATTTATATCCTCATTTCTCTCCGCCAGCGACGGACTGACAGGGAAAACCTGGACGACTGCTCTGGCGGATTATCTGGAAGGCTGCGGAAGTGATATTGTTACTACGATAAAATCCGCGTATAAGCTGGATCATCTCTCGGAATTGAAAAGCCTGAGCAAAACAGAAGCATTTTCAAATATGGTCGATCTGTATATTTACGGGGCGATTGCGGAAGCAGGGATCAGCACCGTTTCACAGGGGATTCGCAGTTATGAAACGTATTCCGCAGACGGAGTCTGGGACGCGGGCGATACGGGAGCGACGGGAATTGACATATCCACAGCCGGAATCTACGGCCTCTCTCATGCATTAACCTTCGGTCTGGATGATGTGATATTTGGGTTTGTGGATTCCGCGTCGGGCGGAGACGGGACAGATACGATGTCCTATGCACAGAAAGCGGCAGAAGGTTATAAGATTCTGGCTGAAAATATCGGAAACGCGATCGGAAACTGGTGGGCAGGCCTGACAGGATAATCTGCCGCGAGTTATTTGTTGAGCGGGGAAAGGAAACGGAGAAATGGATATAAAAGATTTGCTGCCGGCCGGGAGCATTGTATTATTAAAGGATGCGACAAAGAAACTGATGATTATCGGGATTTTGCAGGTGAAGCCGGATGAGAATAAAATATATGATTATCTCGCGGTCCCCTATCCGGAGGGGTATGTGGGGGAAGAGGATAATTTCCTGTTTTCACACGAGGATATCAATGATGTGATTTTCAGAGGATATGAAAATCCGGAGAGGGAAAGCTTTATCAGGCTGATGGGTTTTGTTCGCGAAAAAATGAACAGCGAAGGGATAAATCATTGACAAATGGTTCATTCTGCATTATTATGGAAAAAACAACAGGGGCACAGGCAAATATGACAGGAGCTCGCAAAAATTTTAAAATTCTGAAAAAAAACGGTCAGTTGCTTGTGACAGAAAAGCTCAATAAAGAAGATCATGTGAACGAGCGCGAGATGGAAGTGTTCGCGTCGAAGCTGATCCGGGGACTGATGCGGCCGGCGTATGTGGGAAAACAAAAGATGGCCTATACCGCGGCGGAGGGAGTCCCGATTCTTACATTCATTGGAAGCGGCATCTCGCTGAATGATTTTTTTCTGATCATTGCTCAGGTGGTTGAAGTCACAAAGAAGATCGATCGGAACGGTTTCAATATCAACAACCTTGTTCTGGACTATCGATATGTATTTGTGAATTCACGGACGAGAGAAGTCAGTTTTATCTACCGTCCGCTGATCACGAGAAATGTGTCACAGAGTATTTTTTCCTTCTTTTATGATATCGCATACTATTCGAATATACATCAGGGCGAGACGGTTTTTCTGGTTACCAGATTTGTGGATGCCCTGCGTCAGATGCGTCACTATGTACCGACGGATGTGGAGAATATCCTTCTGCGCGTCTATCCGAAGGTATACCGACAGTTTCAGAGATCAAAGACCGGCCAGAGCGATATGCTTCAAAACAGGAAGTGGCAGAGGGAAGAATTATCCGTTCCCGACGGAGAAGCGACATCTCTTCTGGGCGGCGGGGAATCGGCAGCTTTCCCGGAGGATGAGGAAAACACATCGCGGATGTATGCGTCGGGCGGAACTGTGTTTACGGAGGACGAAGAAAAAACCGGACTGCTGCAGGACGGCGAGGAGAAAACCGGACTGCTGCGGGAGGACGAGTATGGCGGGACGATGCTGTTGGAGCAGGAGACCCGGAAGTATCCTTATATCATTCGTATCCGTTCTTACGACAGGGCAGAGATTGACAGGCCGGTGTTTCGAATCGGCCAGAAAAGAGGAGCCGTCGATTATGTCGTGTCAGACAACCCGGTGGTCAGCCGTCTGCATGCGGATATCCTCACGGAACAGGGGGACTGCTATATCCGCGATCATCATTCGAAGAACGGGACATTTGTGAACGGAACCCGTCTGGAAGCAGATCAGCGGATCCGGCTGAAGGACGGAGACCGGTTTGTCCTGGCCAATGAAGAATTCGAATTCCGAACAGACTGAGCAACCGGAAACAGGAAAACAGGGGAGAAATGTTTTGAGGTATTTTGGTACGGCTCTTACCGATACAGGTATCAGCAAAAATATAAACCAGGACAGTCTGTGCCTGAAAATAGCACAGACGGATGACTGCGGCCAGGCAGTGATGGCTGTCGTCTGCGATGGTATGGGAGGACTCGCAAAGGGAGAGCTTGCCAGCGCGACCGTGATCCGGGCTTTTGAGAACTGGTTCCACAATGTCCTGCCGAAACAGATCGCGGATCATACGGCCGAACAGTTTGCCCCCGGGCTTGTCCATCTGGTGAAGGAACAGAATTACCGGATCATGAACTACGGGAAACAGGTTGGAGCCAGCCTTGGTACGACCGTGACGGTTCTTCTGATCATCCGGGACGCTTATGTGATCCTTCACGTCGGGGACACCCGGGTGTATGAAATTGAGGATGAGACGCGGCAGCTCACGGAGGATCAGACTTATGTGGCGCGTGAGGTCAGGTGCGGGAGGATGACGCCGGAGGAGGCTCTGACTCATAAGAGGCGGAACATGCTGCTGCAGTGCGTGGGGGCGTCAGAGGTTGTGACGCCGGACATTCTGTCCGGAAGAGTTTGTCCCGGGGCTGTGTATATGCTGTGTTCTGACGGTTTCCGGCACGCGATCTCGGAACAGGAGATCGGTTCGAGCCTGCATCCGGACAATCTCCGCGATGTGGAGAGCATGGAGAAGAACGGCCGGTATCTGATCGACCTGATCAAAGAACGGAGAGAGAAGGATAATATTTCCGTTATGCTTCTCAGGGGGATTGCTTAGATATCTTTAAGCAGCTGTGGGGCGCGTATCACGCGGTTCTGGATGCCCGGGTGATTTTGTGACAGTTTCTCAGGAAATGAGGATAACGGAAGCTTGCAGGAATAATCGGGGAGTAAGTATGGCAACAGCATTGGGGACAGTGATCGACGGAAAATATGAGGTTTTAAAGCAGATCGGAAAAGGCGGCATGTCTTTTGTTTATCTGGCAATGGACAAGAGGCTGAATAAGCAGTGGGCCGTCAAGGAGATCCGGAAAACCGCCACCGGGGAGCACGACGAGATTATCGTGAACAGCCTGATCGCGGAAGCGAATCTCATGAAAAAGCTGGATCATCCGGCGCTTCCGCGTATTGTGGATATCATTGACAACGGACAGACGATCTATGTTGTGATGGATTATATAGAGGGAGAATCCCTGGACAGAATTCTTGAGGAATACGGGCCGCAGCCGCAGGAGCTTGTCGTCGAGTGGGGACTGCAGCTCTGTGACGTTTTGAAATATCTCCACAGACAGAAACCGCCGATCATCTACCGCGACATGAAGCCGGCCAATGTCATGCTGAAACCGGAGGGCAATCTCAAGTTGATTGATTTCGGCATTGCCCGGGAGTATAAGGAAAAGAAACTGGCGGATACAGATATCTTAGGTACAGAAGGTTACGCGCCGCCGGAGCAGCGCGGTTCCAGACAGACAGATGTGAGATCGGACATCTACGCGCTCGGCATGACCATGCACCATCTGCTGACCGGAGTGGACCCGCGTCCCAGGGATTATGAATATCATCCGATCCGGGAGTGGAATCCGGAGCTGTCCGAGGGGCTGGAGATCGTGATCAATAAATGCACGGCGCTGGATCCCGAGAACCGTTATCAGAGCTGTGAAGAACTGATGGACGAGCTGGCACATTATGAGGAGGCGGGGAAGGATTTCCGGGACAAGCTGAAGAAAAAGGCTGCCGCCTTTGGAATAACGGTGATTCTGGCGGTGATTTTTCTGGCGGTCGGAATCGGCGGCCGATTTATGTCCGCTTATGTCAATGATCAGGATTACGCGCAGAAGATCAGTGTGGACGAATCCACCTCCTATGAAAATAAAGTACAGTCTTATCTGGAGGCCATCGACCTCTACGGGACGGATCCGAGGGCTTACATTCTGCTGCTGAAAGCGTATAGTGAGAACAATCGGTTCGGAGATGAGGAAAGCAATCAGTTTACCGGTAAATACAACACCTGGAAGGATGATTTTGATACGGAGAGCGAGGAGTATCTCGAGCTGATGTATCAGGCGGGCATCACCTATTTTTATCTCTATTCCGGAGGAGACGATTCGTTTCGGACCAGGGTCCAGAAGGCTTCCGGATATTTTCAGGCTATTGTCGACAGCGGGAATACGGATTTTGAATATTACAGCATTTCACAGAGCTACGCGATCATCGGGGATTTCTATAATCAGTATGTGGATAACGCGACCAGCGTGAAAGAGCCGACATTATCCGCTTATACGGAATTGCTGGAATCATTTCAGACCTGTATCGACAACACAGAGGATTATGAATCCGACGACTCCGCCTATATTCGGATGAGGATGTACAAAGCGGTCGCGGATCTTCTGAATGATCACAGGAAGGGATTCGCGAGCGTCGGTGTGCCGGAGGAGGATGTAATCGGCGTGCTGGACACGATTCGTGAGAAGACGGAAGCCATATCGGTCACTCAGGAGACGTCGCAGGAACTCCGCGCGGATATCCTCGAATCTTATCAGACATATGTCGATAATATTGCGCGCGTTTATACGAATACCGGAGAGAGAAAGGAGCAGTAATGGAGATAACGGCACAGACTTATCAACTGATTTCGCTCATCGGGTTTATTCTGGCCGCTGTGTTCTGTGTGACCGCCATTGCCATCTGGTTTAAGTTCGGCATATGGAAAGTTATCGGCGAACTGAGCGGGAGGGCGAGGAAGAAGCGCGTCGAACAGATGCGTAAGGATAACGAAACTTCCGGGAATAAGCAGTTTTGCCCCATGCCCGCGGCGATGGGAGGCGGGAAGATCGCGACTCCGTTCGAAGGAGATTTCAGCCTGCAAAAGAATAAAAGGGCGGGGACGGCTTCGATGACTGCAGGTTCAACTGAGATTGAGACGGAAACAGATCTGTTAACCGGTGTGTTGTCTGAACTGACGGAAAACCAGACTTCGCTTTTGAACAGCGGAACGGAACATCCGGCCGAAACAGAGTCGGAGGCGGTCGTCTTCCATATGATACAGGATATCGTGATCATCCATACCGGTGAAGCGATTTGATATAGAAAAATCGCAACTGTGAAGGTACTGAACAGTTGCGAAAATTCATCAATACAAGGAGAGATAAGGCTATGAAAAAACATTCGATCAGAAAACGTGCACTGTCAGTGATTCTTGCCGGACTGCTGTGTGTCAGTATCCTGATCCCGTCCAGCGTACTGGCGGGCAGCTCCGTTTATGAGAACGCGTGGACGATCACGGTGCTGGATGCGGAAACCGGCGCAGCGGTCGCAGGAGCCGCAGTTGACTATCAGATCTGCGTGAATGATGTTTCTGATGAGAGCGGGAGTGCGGATACCGCGGAAGACGGCAGCGTCGCGGTAGATGCAGTCGCGAACCTGTCAGAGGACGCCATCAGCGCAGGAACCGTCCGGGTGGATTACGCAGTGACGGCTGAGGGATATGAGGAGATGACCGGGTCGTGTTCCGTCGCCTCCGCGACGGAAAATCATGACGTATATCTGACGGCATCCGCCGTACAGACGGAGGAGTATACGGTAACGGTGCAGAGCGGTACGGGCGGTACAGTCACGCTGGACGGGGAGACGGTCGACAGTAAAACGGTCGCGTCCGGCACGGAAGTAAGCGTTGCGGCTGCGCCTGAAAGCGGCTATTATCTGAAAACGCTCGTAATCAGCAATGATCCGGTGGAGTTTGAGAAAACAGGCTACACCGGTACGGTTACTGTGTCGGAAAACATGACCATCACGGCAGAGTTTCAGAAATTTTATACTGTGTCGATGGACAACTATGATACGGACGCGGGTACGGTGAGGATTGACGGCAGCGTGATGGAAAGCGGCGCCAGCCTGGAGATGGATGACGGGACGGCGATCACACTCAGCGTGGAGGCGAAAGAGGGTTACTGCATCAGTGCCGTCTCAGTCGGCGGAAAGGAGCAGGACATCAGCGCGGACGGCGTGTCGACATTTACTCTGGAAAACTATACGGTTAAAGCGGATACGGAGATCGCGGTGTCTTTCAGTGAACTGTATGTAATGACGGTCACTTATTCGGAGGATGGCGGCATTGTCGTAACGGAGCCGGACGGCGATATCGCCAGCGGCGTCGCGGTGAAAGAAGGAAACAGTTTTACCGTAACAGCAACGCCGGAAGAGCATTACAGAGTTGCGAAGGTGGTAAAGGACGGACAGACGGAAGAGTATTCTGAGAATGATTACAGTTATACAGATACCATCGAGAACATATCCGGCGAACACACGTATGAGATCACATTTGCCCTGAACCGGTATACCGTGAATTTCAGCGCGGGGGAGAACGGTTCGTTGTCCGCCGCTTCGGAGCTGGTGGAATACGGCGCCGCGCCGACTGTCACAATTACGCCGGATGAGGGATATACGGTGGACAGCGTTCAGATATCGCAGATATCGGATTCCGACAGCGGGGACGTCGATCCGGATGCGTCCGGTGCGGAGGCTTCCGCAGGGAATGATGAACAGGCAGACTCATCTTCGGATGAATATGTTCTGGCAGAGGGAAGCGCGACGGATTATGTGATCACGGCGGGTATTACGTCGGAGACCGCAATCAGCGTAACGTTTAAAGAGATGGATTCTGTGGAGTATGACAGCGCGGTTTCCCTGTCGGATTCCGATTCGCTCCGTACAGACGCGGACAGCAACACTTATATTTTTGCGAAGGGAGCTTCCGTAGTTTTTACGGCATCCGACGACTATGACGGAATACGTATCTCCGGCACGGAGGAGGGGGATACGGCATCTTCCCTGAAATATTACAATACCTCCGGCAATTCCGTGACGGTCACGGACACGATCACGGTCACGGGGATCCAGGTGCTTTCCGGTAAGGAGTGGAAGGACGTCGAACTGTCGGACGGTGGTCTCAGGATTGTCTTTGACGAAACAGAGCCGACAGGGACGCTGACGCCCGAGGATCCGAATGAAAATGAATATTACAACAGCAATGTAACGATAGATGTGTCCGTGAACGACCCGGATGAATATTCCGGCATTGCGAGTGTGGAATACGCGGTCTCCGCGGACGGTAACGAACCGGACAGCGCGGATCGGATCAGCATTTATTCCTTTGATGGTTCGTCCGGGGACGGCGCATCGGAAAGCAGTTCTGAGCCGGGCGCGCAGGAACAGTTGAGGCAGAGTTGGACCGGCCAGATTACGGTGGACGCGGAGACATATAATACCGCGAATGTGACGGTATTCCTCTATGTGACAGACCGCGCGGGGAATTCATACAGCACATCGACGACGCTGAAAGTCAACTCGACGGCTCCCACTGTCAGCGTTTCCATGGTGGAGAACGGTGAGAATTCCGATGAGGCGGAGCCTGGCTATTACAGTGTGGCGCGGATGGCGGAGATCACCATAGTTGACCGTGAGGATACATTTGACGAGACGGCTGCCGACATCAGCATTTCGGCAACGGACGCTGCCGGCGGGAGCGTGAAGGATCCGGCTGTGATTTCCGAATGGACGACGGACGAGGAGGATTCCTCCGTTCACACGGCGACGGTCAGTTTTAACGCGGACGCCAATTATGAATGGTCGATCTCTTATAAGAATAAGGCGGGTCTGTCCTGTGCGGCCTGTGATGATTCGGATGAGAAAATTAATGTGGATAGTGAAACCGGAGACGACATCTATATATTTACCGTAGACTGCACGGCGCCGGAGGTGGATTCGAACGCGAAGATTGGTGTGGAGGACGCTCTTTGGAAGGGAATCCCGGATTCGACATCCGCTGCGGACACCGTCTTTGCACTCTGGGAGAAGGATGCTGTCACGATATCTCTCGATGATCAGGATATCAGCGACGCGACATCTCCGATCAAAACGGTACTTTATTATGAGACAGCCAGCACGACATCCCTGACCAGGGAGGAGCTTTGCAGTCTGTATGCGGAGGGCGAATTTACAGAAGAGGAGTACGTTACGGCGGCAGCGGATGCGTATGTGACGGTTTATGCGAGGATCACGGATTATGCCGGCAATACGGTCTATGTGGGTACGGACGGTGTCGTCGTGGATATGTCTCAGAGCGGCCTGACCCTTACGCCGGAAGAACCGTTGGTTGATAACGGGAATGAAAGCGTATATGGATATTATACGGACGATGTTACGATAGACGTGGAGGCAACGGATCAGATTGAGAATGCGGCGTCTTATTCCGGGATCGCGTCCGTGGATTATGTGATCACCTGTGACGGGAGCGAGACGGAATCCGGCAATTTATATCCATTTACGACGGAAACGATGGAAAATCCGACGCAGGCCGAACTTCAGGCAGACTGGAGCGGCATCATTACGGTTAACGCGGAAGCGAATAACTCCGACAATGTGGCGGTGATCGTGACCGTGACGGACAATGCGGGCAATGTACAGACGGAGACGATATATCTGCAGATCAACGTTACCAAACCGACTGTGGACGTGGTCTTTGACGATGAGAACAGTCCGGTTTATCAGGTGGCAACGGACGATGGCGGAACTGAGACCGGATATTTCGCGCAGAGCCGGACGGCGACGATCACGATCACGGAACGGACATCCGTGTTCGATGAGGCCGCGGCGACTGACGGGATTTCCATAGAAGCGGTTGACGCAAAAGGAAACGGGGTCAGTCTGGATGTCAGCGGTATGATCGGTGAATGGACCACGCAGGAGGGAGATTCGCCTGACGCGGCGACACATACGGCGGAGGTTCGGTTTGATGCCGACGGCGTGTATACATGGTCGGTTTCCTATACCGACAAAACGGGATATGCCGTTGAGACCGCGGACGAAACGACGGGCGGCACTGCGGATGATACATCCGGCCAATCCGATGACGGCGCTGCGGAAAATGAGATCGGCACGGTGGAATACAGCGGCGAGACGCCCCTGCATTTTGCGGTGGATACCACGGAGCCGACGGCTTCGATCACGGTAAATGAAAATAAGTGGACACAATTCCTTTCAAAGCTCACCTTCGGTCTGTTCAGTAATGTGAAGGCGGATGTAAGCGCGGAGTATGACGACGTAACCAGTCCGTATGACGTGGATTATTATAAGACTTCAGATGCCCTGCTTTATACGGAGGCGGAGCTGAATGATCTGTTTGAGAACGGCGGGTTCAGCACATACAGCGACTTTACCGTGACGGGCGACGAACAGTTCGTGGTTTACCTGCGCGTGACCGATTATGCCGGAAATTATACCTATGTAAATTCCGATGGTTATATCGTGGATACAACCGCAAGCGACATCACGCTGACTCCATCCGAGCCCGCGGCGGACAACGGCGATGAGGATGTATATGGTTATTATAATGATGATGTGACCGTGGATATTGATGTGTCTGAGGCGGATACCGATTACTCCGGCATTCAGCTGATCGAGTACTGGATCACGGACGGCACGGAGGCGGAGGACGACAGTGTCGATAAAACGACCCTGTATGAGTATGATTATACGCGCGACGCCGGGGAGAATAACAACGGCGGCACGCTGACCGTTACGGAGACGGACTGCGACACCGGCGAGACGGAGGAGACGACATACAGCGGCGAAGTACCCGCACAGGAACAGTTAAAGCAGGAATGGACCGGTCAGATTACGGTGGACGCGGAGACATACAACACCAGCGATGTAACCGTTTTCGTGCACACGGTGGATAACGCCGGAAATGAGAAGACGGAGTCCGTAAAGCTGGATATTGATATCACCGCGCCGACGATTGAGATCACCTATGACAACAATACGGCGAGAAACAGCAGATATTTTAACGCGGCCCGGACGGCGACCATTGTCATCACAGAGCGGACGAACCACTTTGAGGCGTCCGCGGCGACGGGCAGCATCACGATTACCGCAAAGGATTCTTCCGGGCAAAAAGTCTCTGTCGGCGATATCATAAGCTCCTGGACAACGGAAGAGGGCAGCACGCCGGATGAGGCGATGCACTGGGCGACTATCTCCTATACGGCGGACGCGAACTATACATTTGCGGTTGATTTCGCGGATAAGGCGACAAACAGAAACACGACTCCGGATACCGCTGATTCTGTGGCTCCGTACACCTTTACGGTAGACAAAACCGCGCCGGCCGGTACGGTGACCGCCGTTTCCAAAGAGGGACGGACGAGCACCTGGAGCAGGCTGCTCAGCTCTCTCACCTTTGGATTTTATTCCAATGTGAGTATCAGCCTGACCTCCACGCAGGCGGACGCAACCTCCCCGATCGAGAGTGTGAAGTATTATAAAACCTCATCCAGTACGGCGATGACACAGTCTCAGCTGAAAAGCCTGACCGGATGGAGCAGCTTCAGCGGCCTGACAGTGAAGGCAAATGAACAGTTTGTCGTTTATCTGCAGATCACGGACTATGCCGGGAATGTGACATACATCAGCACGGACGGCCTGATCGTGGACGACACGGCGCCGATTGAGGAAAGTATCGCGCCGGAGATCACGGTTTCGCCCGAGCAGCCGGTCAACGGTTATTATAATGGAAATGTCAATGTATCTATAAAAGTAACGGATCCGAAGGCGGGAAACACCTACTCCGGCTTAAAGGAGGTCCGTTACGAGGTGCTGAACATGGGTGAGGTGACGCAGTCCGGTACGCTCTACAGCTTTACCGATTCCTCTCCGTCCATCAGTTCCCTGCGGCAGACCTGGAGCGGCAGCATCACAGTGGACGCGAATCTTAACAACAGCAATGACGTGCAGATCGTTGTGTACGCGGCTGACAACGCGGGCAACACGTCCCAGGACAGTGCGGCGATCCAGATTGATGTGACAGCGCCTGTCATTGATATCAGCTACAATAATAACAGCCCGGACAGCAGCTCTTATTACAACAGCGAACGCGTGGCGACCATTGTCGTGACAGAGAGAAACTTTGACGGAAACAATGTGGTTGTAAATATCACAAACACGGACGGCACGATTCCGGCAATCTCCGGATGGACGACGGCGCAGGGCTCCGGAAACGGGGACGGGACGACGCACACGGCGACGATCACCTACAGCGCGGATGGAGATTACACCTTTGATATTTCTTACACGGATCAGGCGGACAATGCGTGTGCTTCCGTGAATTTCGCGGCGGGAACCGCAAACGCGACAGAGTTCACGATTGACATGACAAACCCGACGATTAGTGTTTCCTATGACAATAATTCCGTGAGCGGGGAGCGATATTTCGCGGAAACGCGGACGGCGACAATCACGGTGAATGAACACAATTTTGATGTGAGCCGGGTGGTATTTACACAGACGGCTTCTCTGGACGGGAGCTCGATCACGGTTCCGAACGCGTCGTGGTCGAACAACGGCGACATCCATACCGCGACGATCACTTACAGCGCGGACGGCGACTATACCTTTGACGTTACGATGACGGATATGGCCGGAAATGAAAGTGGTGAGGCCGGCTACGGCAGCAGCGTCGCGGCCAGGGATTTTACCATTGATCTGAGCATTGAAAAGCCGGTCATCACCGGCGTCGAGAACGGCGTATCCTACAGGGGAGAAGTCATCCCGGGCGTAAACTTCAGCGATGTGAATTATGATTCTTACGAGATCACGCTGCTGCGGACGCGAAAGGATGTCATTGATGAGGACGTGACAGATACGTTTATCACCGCGGTTTCCACCAACGGCTACGGCGGAGAGGCCGAGTTTGATACTTTTGAGGAGATTCAGGACAATGACGGCATCTATACCATGACCGTCACCATGCGTGATAAGGCCGGGAATGAGGAGACCGAGACCGTGGTCTTCACCGTAAACCGGTTCGGTTCCGTGTACGCGTTCAATCAGGCGCTGATTGATCTGGAGGACGCTTATGTGCAAAAGGTGGACGACGAACTCGTCATTACCGAGTACAATCCGGATCGGCTGGTGGAAGGTTCCCTCTCCATCGAGGTGACGAAGGACGGGTCTCCGCTGAGTGACGTGGAGTATGAGGTCAGCCCCGTTATCAATGAATACGCGGCGGTGGGAAGCAGCGGCTGGTATCAGTATGCGTATACCATCGACACGTCGAACTTTGACAGCGACGGGATCTACCGCATCACCGTTTCCTCCGAGGACGAAGCGGGCAACCTGCCGGAGACCACCAATTATGACGAATGCGAGGTGCTCTTCCGGGTGGACACGACGGTTCCGGAGATCACGGCTGTGAGCGGACTGGAGGAGGCGATCGTCAACGCGGAGTCCGTGGATGTGGACTTCGACATATATGATTCCATCGGACTTGCCTCCGTGACTGCGTATATGGACGGCTCCGAGTATCAGACCTGGACGGGTGAGGAGATCGAGGGCCAGAATACTTATGAAGGAGCGTTTACGATCGAGGCTGCTAATTCCACGCAGAGCGTAAGGATTGTGGTGAAAGATCTGGCGGGGAATGTGCTGGATACGGATGAGCAGAACGCGGACGGCGATTATATCTTCGATCCGGGATTTGACTTTAACCGGGATATTACGGTTTCCACAAACTTCTTCGTTCGCTGGAGGGCGAATAAGGCGGCGTTCTGCGGAACGATCATCGCAGTCATCGTGATTGCGGCGCTGATTGTGTTCGGCGTGGTATACAGAAGACGCAAAAAGGATGACAGTCGTGAGAAAGAAGCGGCGGCACAGGGATAAAAGCCTGCGAAGCAGGTTCTCACAATAAGATAAGCGGTAACGATTCAGGACAGTTGCGATAAGCGCACGGCGCGGGGAGCCGCGCCGTGCAAAAGCGGATAAAAATATTTCGATAAAAGGGGAGCAATCACAGTGAGATTGTGATTCATATGGTACAGGAGTGACAGGGGGTCTGATGGAGATCGCACAGGCTTATCGGGAGGCTGAGTCCGCCAGCACAACCCGGCAGCGTTTCTTATAGCAGGCGATTCCGTATTTCAGAATCTCCTCGATCCCTTCTTCCTTAAGCTTTTCATCATAGTGCATCTTATCAATCTGGTTCAGTGCTTCCTGGCATACAGAGTCAAAATCACCGTTTTCCGCATACTTGACCTCCACGACGATGCCAAGATCTTCTTTTTCGATCTCGATCAGGATATCGCTGTAACCGTCCCCGGATTCTGTATTTGAAGAGACGATCCAGGAATCCATTACGCTAAGGATCCCTAAAAGTATACCGTGGAAAAAATTTTCTTTGCGTTCTTTCCGAACAAAGGTATCCCGGATGCTGATGGTTTTCCTCAGCCAGATACCGAACTGCTCCTCCACGCCTTTCGCATCTCCGTTTTTTAAAGCCTCACAGAAACGGTTCGCGAGATCTCCGTCTTTCCGCACATTTTCGCGGAAAAGATCCATAATCTGCGTGGAAAAAACAGAATGGATTTCCCGGTTTGGTATGGCAAGTACGAATCGGTTCCCGTCAGGTTTTCCTCTCTGGGTCAGATAGCCTGTCGTGAACAGGACGCTCCATATATTCTCTATGGAAGCGTACATATCACGATAGGTAAGCTCCGGGTAGATTTCTTTTCGAATGGTTTCACCGGCCAGCAGTTTTTCGATTTCCCGTTTTGTGGTGCCGCTGTTGTCAGACTCACGGATAAAACGTCGGACGGCATCGTTCCCGCTGGTGTTGATCCAGTAATTTTCCGGCTGTGCTTCCGGATCGGCTCCTAATGTATAGCAATGGTTGATCACATCCCACGGACAATACACATTCGCGTTTCCGAATTGATACCCGTCATACCACTCTCTCATCGTATCGTAATGAGCAGATAAGCCATAATACGCCAGTAAATCCTGAACTTCCCGATCTGTAAACCCGAAATACTCATCGAATCGGATATTTGTGATGGATAAAACGGACACATTATTCAATCCGGTAAATATGCTTTCTTTGGAAATCCTCATACATCCGGTCAGCACTGAAAACTGAAGGCTCGCATTTGTCTTTAATGCCTGTTCAAACAGATTGCGGATCAGGAAGATCATTTCATCATAATAACCGTTTTCATGAGCCTTGGCCAGCGGCATGTCATATTCGTCGATCAGGATGACGACTTTGCTTTTGTGATGTTTCTCCAATAATTCAGAAAGTACCCTCAGACTGCTGTATAATGTACTTTCTTCCATATCATCATGCAGCAGGCGTCGGAATTTATATTTTTCCTCATCTGTGAGAAGATCGCTGTACAAAAGATATTGAAATCGTCTCGCCTCTGTATTTATGGTGTCCACCGCCATCTTGAAAGCTATACGAAAGGACGGCGCATTCATATTCTTCAGTGAAACAGAAATTACCGGAAATTTCCCCATGTATTTTTCACAGAGTGCGGTCTCTTTTGATATTTCCAGGCTGTCAAACAGTTCTTTGTGGTCTCCGATTTCAAAAAAATATTTCAGCATACTCATGTTGAGGCTCTTTCCGAAACGGCGGGGGCGGGTAAACAGACTTACCTCGCTCCAGTTATTCAGAAGATCGCGGATCAGGCCTGTCTTATCTACATAATAAAAGTTATTTAACCGCAGTTTTTCAAAATCTTCAATTCCGATGGGAAGCTTCTTTTTTATCAAAGCCATTTTCCGTCCCCCTCATATTTTGCAGCCGGTTCGATATCCGCTGTTCTGCAGATAAGGATGTTCATGTATATCCCGGATTTGTAATGCGTCGGCAATCAATCTTATTATACCCTGCTTCAACAGACCTGACAATGAAAAACTCAGAGGAGATTTTATTTTCCTGCATTTTGAATTACATTCCTGCGGTTAAATTTCATCAGTTTGAAAGGAGAATGAAACGATGCTATGAACAGTTTAATACAAAGTACACAGTTGGAAGAACTGTCCTTCGGTTCGGATTTCGCGTATATCCTGTCGGACAGCGCGGGATTTTCACTGACCGAATATAAGGTGCTCCACAATCAGAAGGACAGTATTTTTGTACCGTGCATGAAGCTCCTGTATAATGGGAAAACACAGCTCTATTATCGAACAGATGGCTATCGATCTCTGGAGAATATTCTGCCGGTTTCTGATCCCGAAAATTTTCTGACGATTGTATATAATTTATTTTCTGCGGTCGTTCAGACCGGGAGGATTGGATTCCTGTCCTGCAGGAAGATCGTCCCGGCCTTTGACAAATTTTTTGTGGAAGCCGGTACCGGCCGGGTGAGGCTGGTCTATCTGCCCGTGAGCGGAGGATTTTTCCCTGATGAAGCGGCGTTTGAAAATCAGCTGCGAAGCAGTCTGGTTCGATGGATTTCTGAATGCGATGCGCCGGATGGCTCCGCTGCCGGGAAGCTGATCGCGGATCTTTCTGACGGGCTGCTGTCCCTGGAGAAGCTGACGGAACGTATGCGCGATGGTATCGTTGTTTGTGCCGATTCGGATACAAAAGTGTTGTATGATTCGCGGCGGGAGCTTTCGCGATGCGAATATACGAAACCGAATTATATATCATCAACAGCGAAAATGCGATTGGAGGCTTTGAACGCTCCGGAAAGAGTTGTGTTGTATGTGAATAAAAATCCGTATGTGATCGGGAAAAATCCGGCAGCGGTGGACGGCGTGCTGTCTTTTAATAAGATGATCAGCCGTGTTCACTGCAGGATTATAAGGACTGGGGCAGAGTATCGTGTGGAGGACCTCGGAAGCGCCAACGGCACCTGGGTGAATCGCGTCCGTGTTCAGAGAAATCAGGGGTTATTGATTCGGAATGGAGATATACTGCGGCTGGCCGACACGGATTTCCGGGTTTCTGTCTCATAGGAAAGTTCGTCCTGTGAGACAAAAAAGCTCCGCGGGGAGGGAAAAATGGAAAGACCACGGATCATCATTGCAGAAACAGATGTTGAGTATGTTTTGCCGCTTCAACAGATATTTGTTGCAGAATTATTTGACAGGGCGGATCTGGAAATCATTACGGAACGGGAGTATTTCGAAATATTATTTTCCGCGCCGCAGAAAGCGGAGATTCTGATTGTCTCTGAAGATTTGTATGATATGAAACTGCAGAAGCATAATATCGCCCATGTATTCCTTCTGTCAGAGCAGGAAGAGAAAGGAGACACGGCGGAACTGAATGTGAACCTGATTTACAAATATACCAGCATCAGGGATATATTTCATGTGATCACGGGCAAAAGCGCGGATGTGCTGCAGACAGAGGCCGGAGGGAAAAAAGAAGCGCAGATCGTTGTGGTTACATCGGCTTCGGGCGGCGTCGGAAAGACCACGACGGCCGTGGGTCTGGCTGCGGTGCTGAGCAAAAATTACAGGAGGGTTCTGTATATCAATACCGATTCTCTTCAGACCTTCCGGCATCTGCTGCAGAATCATACGCCGATTACAGGGAACGACATATACTCCGAACTGATGCATGCGGACAATGGTATTTACGGCAGGATCCGGCATGTCATCCGAAAAGAGCTGTTCAATTACCTTCCGCCGTTTAAGGCAGCGTTGATTTCGCTGGGCCTTGGTCCGGATGTTTTCGGAAAGATCGCGGCATCAGCCAGATCCTCCGGGGATTTTGATGTTGTGCTGGTCGATGCCGACAGCAGCTTTGATGAAAACAAGACGAAGCTGCTGGAGCTGGCGGATAAAGTTATCTTCGTGACCGGACAGAACGCGGCTTCGGTTACGGCGACAAATATTCTGATCGAGAATATCAACGGAATTGACAATGAAAAGTACGTTTTTCTGTGCAATAACTTTGAGAGAGACGCTGATAATGCGCTGATTTCCCCGCAGATCCCGCTGAAATTCGGGGTCAGCGAGTATGTGGAGCATTTTCATCATTATGACCGGATGAAGGGTGTGGATTTTGCCGGCCAGACCTGTTTTCAGCGGGCGGCCTATCTGCTGGAATAATCCGGTTTTTGCGGCAGAAGGGCAATCAGCAGCAGAAATGCCGGGCAGATTCCGGGCGTGGATTAAAGCAATCAGGAGGAAAGAAATGAACGAGACAGCGGTGGTGACCTTTTGCAATCCGGGCCGAGGACAGACTGTCGAACTGGAAATACCTGTGGATATCACAGCGAATGATCTGATTCTGGCGCTGAACGAAGCATATCATCTGGAAATGGATACCGAAAATATTTTTCACTGTTATTTTGCTGCGGAACATCCGATCGCTTTTCTGAGGGGCAATAAGCGGCTTTCAGATTTTGGAGTCAGAAACGGGACGGTGATTATTTATAAGCAGGATTGCGGGGGCAGTGCGATGCGCGGCCGGAAACCGGCAGCAGGGCAGATGCGGTGAAAGACTCCGTGAAGGCATTTAAGGGGAGACTGAAGTGAGTTATCAATACAAACTGATGGTTTATAACAGAAATATGTATAAGGAATTTGAAATACCTCCGGATATGGAAAGAACGAAGGTCGGCACTGCCCCGGCGTGTGAATTTCGCCTGAACCCCGATTTTTTCTTTGGTGAGATAGAGGTTTCCCTGGAAAAAAAAGAGGTGTGGTCACTGCAGTGTTCGGATCGGCTTTACATCAGCCGCGGGGATGTAAGGAAGCTTTATTTTACGGAGCTGAAACAGGGGGATTTTCTTTTTATCTGTTACGCGGAGTCCGGAGAGACTGCCTTTGCTCTGCGGTTTATGATTGATTTCGAGGCGGAGCTTCCGAAATATAACTGGAAAATCGACCTGGCACAGAAAGAGTGCCTGTCGATCGGTGATCGGGCCGGATCCGAAATAGAGCTGGAAAGCGACTTCGGGAAAGATACTCTGGTTATCATACGGACATCCGCGGGCAGATCTGAGCTTGCAGAAGAAAAGTCACTGTACGGAACCTGTGTCAACGGAAAAAGGATTTCCGCGGCGACAGTCCTGCGGAATTCGGATTTCATCTCGATTGCGGATTTCTCGGCGTATTACAAAGACGGCATGCTTTATTTCAGCCATCAGAATGTGAGAACCTGTAATGTCGAAAAGACTGCCGTCCGTCCGGAAACGGATACAACCTATCCGATGTTTGTCCGGAACACACGGATCCGGACCGCCTGCGATGATACAAAGATCAATATACTGGATCCTCCGGAAATACCGTCCAAACCGGACCGGAACATTGTGACCTCTCTTATGCCGGCGGTCGTCCTGTTCGCGCTTGTGGTCATACTTCGTGGCGTGTTGAGTACAACCGGCGGAACCTTTGTGCTGTTCAGCATCTGTTCCATGGGGCTCGGTGTTGTCACATCTGTCGCCGGTCTGGTCAACGCCAGGCGAAAGTACAGGAAGGATTGCGAAGAGCGGCGAACTACATATGACGCTTATGTCAAAAAGAAACGGGAAGAAATAGAGGAAGCGCGCCGGGAAGAACTGAAGTGCCTGAGAGAGCAGTATTACAACACCATACAGGATCTGGAGCACATTGAGTGTTTTCGATCCTGCCTGTTTGACCGGATTCCGGAAGACGATGATTTCCTGGATGTATATCTCGGCGTCGGGACGACGCAGGCCGCAAGGGTGATTGATTATAAGCAAAAAGAGAAGCTGCAGGCAGGCGATGATCTGTGCATGATACCCGGACAGCTCTCCGAAGAATATAAATACATTTCGGACGCGCCGGTGGTTGTCAGCCTGAAGGATGCAAACGCGGTCGGAGTGGTCGGAGAGGAAGACCGGCTGTATGATATGATGAAGTGCATCCTGATCGATCTCGTCAGCCGCCAGTATTCCGGGGATGTAAAACTGTATTTTCTGCTGCCGGAACAGGGCGAACTTTATGACTGGATCCGGCTGCTTCCCCATATCCGGGGAAGTGCTGCCCGGCGAAACATCGTCTGTGACAGCGAGAGCAGAAATACGATTTTTGAGGATCTTTATAAGGAACTGACGGTTCGAAGCGAGTCGAAACAGCAGACCGGATATAACATCATTTTTGTGATGGATGAGAGGGGGATCAAGAGTCATCCCATCTCAAGATTTATAGAAAACGCGGCTTCCCTGCAGACGGTGTTTCTCTTTTTTGAAACGAAACCGGAGCGTCTGCCGCTGCACTGCAGCAGAGTGATTCAGCTGGAGGACGAAAACCGCGCGGTCCTGTTTGATACGCGGAACCGGGCAGATCAGAAAAGCTTTGTGTATACATCCGTTCCGGATGTGTGCATGGCGCGCGCGGTTCATGTACTGGCTCCCGTTTTCTGTGAGGAGATCAGCCTGGAAAGCGCTTTGCGGAAGAGCATATCCCTGTTTGAGCTTTTGGGGATCTACGGCGTCGGGGATCTGGATCTGAAAAAACGCTGGAGCGCATCCAGGATATATGACACGATGGCGGTGCCTCTCGGCGTCAACGCGAAGGATGATGTTGTGTACCTGGATCTGCATGAGAAATTCCACGGACCCCATGGTCTGGTCGCCGGGACGACCGGCTCCGGGAAAAGCGAGATCCTGCAGACATTTATCCTGGGCGCCGCGACGCTGTTTCACCCGTATGAGATCGGTTTTGTCATCATTGATTTCAAGGGCGGCGGCATGGTAAATCAGTTCAGGGATCTTCCACATCTGATCGGCGCGATTACCAATATCGACGGGAAAGCGATCGACCGATCCTTAAAATCCATCAAGGCGGAACTGCTGAAACGGCAGGAACTGTTTGCGGAGGCGGAGGTCAATCACATTGACAAATATATCAAAGCCTGGAAGGCAGGGAAGGCAAAGACCGCACTGCCGCATCTGGTGATCGTGGCAGACGAGTTTGCCGAACTGAAAGCGGAGCAGCCGGAATTCATGAAGGAACTGATCAGCGCGGCGCGGATCGGCAGGAGCCTGGGGGTTCATCTGATCCTTGCCACGCAGAAGCCGGCCGGCCAGGTGAATGAGCAGATCTGGAGCAACTCGAGGTTCAAACTGTGTCTGAAGGTCCAGACGCGGGAGGACAGTAACGAGGTGTTGAAATCCCCTCTGGCGGCGGAGATCCGGGAACCGGGACGCGCTTATCTGCAGGTCGGGAATAATGAGATCTTCGAGCTTCTTCAGTCCGGATTTTCCGGCAGCCCGGAAAAGAGCGACAACGGCAATCTGAAGTCCTTTGACATCTACGCACTGGATTTTAAGGGAACCAGGAAGCCGGTGTTCCGGCAGAGGCCGCAGAAGAGCACCGATTCCCGCACACAGCTGGAGGCAATCGTGGATTATGTGCGCCGGTATTGCGAGAAAAACGGGATCGCGCGCCTTCCGGAGATCTGCCTGCCCGCACTGGAAAGCGTCATTGTGTGTGATACGGTTCGGTATGGCTGCGGGAAAAATCAGGAAATGTGTACTGCCATCGGTTTGTACGATGATCCGGATCATCAGCAGCAGGGCAGCGCGATTCTTTCTGTCGGCACAGCCAATACGCTGATCCTCGGATCCTCGCAATATGGGAAGACGAACCTGCTGGAAGTATTGATCCGCAGTCTGGCTGAGACGTACACGCCATCGGAGGTCAATCTGTATATCATAGATTTCGCGTCCATGGTTTTAAAGAATTTTGAAAAGCTGGCGCACGTGGGCGGCGTGGTCTGCCCGGCGGATGATGAGAAGCTGAAAAATCTTTTTAAATATCTGAGCGACCAGATTACATTCCGTAGGGAAAAACTGCTGTCCGTCGGCGTCAGCTCCTTTCTCTCCTATAAAGAGGCCGGGTTTGCCGATCTGCCGCAGATCGTTCTGCTGATCGACAATATGACCGTGCTGAAGGAATTATATCTGCAGGATAATGATGTGCTGCCTGCTTTATGCAGAGAAGGGAATTCCGTCGGCATCAGCGTGATCGTGGCGAACGCGCAGAGTGCCGGGCTGGGATATAAGTATCTGGCCGGTTTTGCCACAAGAATCGCACTGTTCTGTAATGAGCCGAGTGAATATTCCACACTTTTCGGTTCCTGCAGGATCCGTCCCGATGAGGTTCCGGGGAGGTGCCTGGTTGAGATCGATAAGGCGCTGTACGAATGTCAGACGTTTCTGGCTTTTGAGGGAGAGCGGGAGATCGAGCGTGTACAGCATATGCAGGAGTTTGTGGAGACGGTCAACGCCAGATATCAGGGGAGCCGTGCGGCTCTGATTCCTGAGATTCCGGATCTCCTGACCGAGCAGTTTCTGTTTGAGAATTATGCGCCCGCGGCACTTCCGGACAAACAGGTGCTGGGTCTGAGCTATGATACAGTGGCGCCGCAGATGCTTGATATCGGCAGGGTGAATATGCTGGCGTTGTCCGGCGCGGAGGGCGCCGGGATGAGCAACTTCATCCGTTATTTTGTGCATGCCGTAATGCGGCGGGAAGGGCAGGCGGAGGTATATATCTTTGACGATTACCGGAAAAAACTGGCTTCTCTGTGCAGTGACCCCGGTCCTGCCCGAGGCGGAGCGCAGCAGAATCGGATTTCCTGTCAGGATGTAGCGCAGCAGAACCTGCTCTCCTGTCAGGATCGGGTACAGCATAATCAGGTTTTCTATCACGTCGGGGCAGATCAGTGTGCTGAGACGCTGGCCCATCTGGATCAGGAACTGCAGAATCGGTATCAGGAACTGATTGCGGGAGAGGAGATTCCGGCCGACTGGAAGATCCTGATTCTGAACAACGAGGAGGTATATGCGCAGATCAGCAGTGACAGGGAGATGCTTTCCATGCTGAAAAATATAATCGGTAAATATAAGATGCTGCATGTTTTTGTGATCTTCGGGGCGATTCCGAACGCGCAGATTATGTTTGGCTCGCCGGAGGCCTATAAGATTGTGAAAGAAACGAGGCAGATTTTATTTTTTGATAACCTGGATAACTGCAAGCTGGTGGATGTGCCGCTGGCGACGGTGCGGATTAACCGCAAAAAGATCGAAACCGGGGACGCTTTTTTCTTATCGGGAAACGACTGCTTCCGGATTAAGACGCCGCTGTCTGCTTGTGGATGTCCCTAAAATCGGACAGCCTGTTTTGTATAATCTGATCAACGTAAGACACAGAAGCATTGACAGGAGGGATACAGAATGGCATTATTGATTACAGGAATTGTTTTACTTTTTTTCATCTGGGTATTTGCAGAGATTTCAGACAGAGTAGACCGGAAACATTCCGGTAAGGGCAAACGCAGCGTTAAAGGAGGGGCATATGGCCACGGCACAGGCGCAGAAAATGAAGCTTTTATATCTGATGAGAATTTTGCTGGAGCGCACAGACGAGGATCACATGCTGACGGCCAACGAGCTCTGCGACATTCTGCAGGCTGAGTATGACGTCCCGGCGGAGCGAAAGAGCATATACAGCGATATCGCCGCCCTGCGGGAGTTCGGTCTGGATGTGATTCAGCAGAAGGGAAGCGCGCCGGGGTATTACATCGGTTCCCGCAGCTTTGAACTGGCGGAGCTCAGGCTGCTGGTGGACGCGATTCAGGCGTCGAAGTCGATCACAGAGAAGAAGACGGATGAGCTGATCCGAAAGCTGGAGAGCCTGGCCAGCCGTGAGGAGGCCAGGCAGCTGCAGCAGCAGGTCTTCCTTTACAAGAGGGCGAAAACGGAAAATGAGACCGTCTATTATAACGTGGATCGTATTCATACGGCCATCTATACGAATGTGCAGATCCGGTTCCGATACAACGAGTGGACGAGAGAAAAGGAGTTTCGCCTGAAACGGGACGGAGCCTTTTATCAGGTTAGTCCATGGGCTCTCTCGTGGGGCGATGAGACCTATTATCTGATCGCCTTTGACGCGCAGTCGGATCAGCTGAGGCATTATCGGGTGGATAAGATGCAGGAGATGGAACTGCTTACGCAGCAGCGGCTGGGGAAGGAGCAGTTTGATCATTTTGACATCGTGGCATTTGAAAAACGAACCTTCGGCATGTTCGGCGGCAGACAGGAGAAGGTCACGCTGCTCTGCGAGAATTCTCTGGCGGGCGTTATCCTGGATCGTTTCGGCAGGGACGTCATGATGGTTCCGCAGGGAGAGCATGCGTTTCGTGTCAGTCCGGATATCACCGTCAGCCCGCAGTTTTTCGGCTGGGTGACAGGGTTGGGGAGCGGCGTGCGGATTTTAAGGCCGGAGTCTGTGCGGGAGGAGTATCTCGCTTATCTGAGAGAAATCCGCGAAAATTATTAGATTGAACGACAAAAATAATTTGGCAATTTGCACATTTTTCTCTTGCATTTCTGAAATTATTTGTTATAATATACCATACAAATGCATCGAGGGTATTTTCTGAGACCGAATCCGATGTGTTCATCTGAAGTATCAAAGTTCTTATTTGATTCTTTAAAAGTCACCTGTTTTCACTTACGCATTCAAAAAAGATCTATTTTTCTAAAGCACGTCTTTTGTTCGAAATGCAGTCAGATATTTTCATCGTATATATTCCCGTGTTCAGCGCGCAAACATGAGATATATAAATAAATTAATTCTAAAAGGAGAAGAACATGAAATTGAAAAATGTAAGAAAAGCGGTGCTGGCATTTTCTCTGGCATCATCCGTGGCGATGTGTCCGACGGCATCCCTGGTTCCGGCATTCGCCGCTACGAGTGCGGAAAGTATCCAGCAGGTTTACGACGGCAGCATTGAGGAGTCAGATGATGACGTGTACAGTTCCGGTGAAGCGGCGAACAGCCAGTTCGGGGAGCAGGCCGGCGTGTATGAGGATGATTCAAACAACACGGCGACGGATAATGATCTGGATAACTCTGACATTATCAACCTGAGCAAAACGGGTAGCATCACGATCCACAAGTATGATATCACGGCCGCGGCGGCTGCGGGTGTATATGAGGAGGGCGAGGTTAAATCGACCGGGCAGCAGGATGAAGATCTGGAAGCGACTCTCTCTAATTTCGGCGTGGCTGGCGTAGGATTCACTATTCTCCGTGTCGGAAACGTGGAAACCTACAGCGTGAATACCGGCAGCTCCAGTTCTGTGGAGCTGGTATATGAGATTCCGACCGGACTGGCGGATATTCTGGGTCTGAAGGCGCCCTCTCACTCGGCTGAGGACGGGACAGGCGTGTATGCAGTTGATATTTCATCATCCGCGTATATTGACGCAAACGAAAATAATAAGTTTGACGAAGGGGAGCTGATCAGCGTAGCAAACCCCTGTGACGATGATTCGGTGTACCATTATACCTCGACACAGATCTCCGAAGCGCTGGCAAATATCCTTGAGAATGATGATATTGCGGCTAAGAATGCATTGGAAGATTACCTGCGTGAGTATAACACGATCGACAACGGCGATCTGGTTGACGCAAATACTACTTTTGATGCTGACGCAGAGCTGGAAGATTCCGATTACGATGATGAAGTAGGCGGATCGGATTATAAGAGCGGGACATCGGTTGGCGCGACGCTGATCGAGATGGATCTGACGGATTCCACCGGCACGACTGCGATCGACGGTCTGGCGCTTGGCCTGTATCTGGTTGTTGAAACTACGGTACCGGAAGAGATCGTTGAGACAGTGGCTCCGTTCTTTATCGAGCTCCCGTTCACGAACACCTCCGTCACCGGGGATTCGAGTGAGTCATCGGATGAGGAGCATAACGAAGACGGCGTGTCAGACACCAACGCCGGCGGCGAGAAGTGGGTGTACGACGCGGTGGTTTATCCGAAAAATCAGTCCGGCAATCCGACCATTGACAAGAGTGTGCGTAACGCGTACAACAGCTCCGACCACTGGTCAGACAACAACGCCACCGTTGACAGCGGAAGTGATTATGATGCGTCTTTGAGCTCCATATCCCTGATCGTATGGAATAATGATTCCAATGCGGACGGGAACGATGCTGATATAGCCAGCGGTGATATTACAGCGGACGAAGCGTACGTGGCAAACCGCGGCGGCTATACCGGGGGCGACGGCACGGAAGCAGGCGCGGACGGCGCGGGATACTCCTGTGACTTTGAGTATCGTGATACCACGACGGCATCCGAAGGCGATGTGCTTGACTACATCATCGTATCCAGGCTCCCGAACATCACCTCCGGCGCCACTTATATCACGGAGTATACGCTGAGCGATATCCTGGCTGCAGGCATTACCTATAACCAGGACGCGCGTGTGGCTTTTTATGATAACGCTGCGGACGCACAGGCAAACAATACGTCCAACGCTGTATTGACCTGGAACGTATCCAGCGCGAACACCAGTCAGGGATACATCGCGTGCTCGGTATCGACAGGCGAAGACGCCCAGGGCAACACGACCTCCAGTAAGGACGGTTCATGGCAGATGACCTTCAGCTTCACGGAGGCAGGCCTGAAGGTTCTGAACAATGTGGACAACGCATTCGGCGAAGCAGGACAGTGGGTGAACGCACAGACAGGCGTTACGGAGACCGACGGTCTCCGTAACCTGTACATGGTGGTTTACTATACCGCGACTGTTGACTCCAACAGCGAAGTGGTTCTTGGCGACGAGGGCAACGCAAACAACGTAGTTCTTACATATGAGCGCACGAGCAGCGGCTATTACAGCCAGATCAACGACCGCAACTATGTATATACTTATTCGCTCAATCTGACGAAAGAGTTCTCAGATGGCAACGGTGATGCGACAGCCGTGCAGTTCAAGCTGTACAACGCGACGGATTACTATTATGTGATCGCCACAGAGGAGAAAGATGACAACGGCGAAGGCACCGGCGAATATTATGTGACCGGCAAGACAACAAAAGAAGCGGAAGCAACCACATTTGTGCCGGCTTCTGACGGAACGCTTATCATCAACGGCCTTGAGGCTGATGAATACGCTCTGACCGAGGTTGCGACCGACGACGGCTACAAGATTCTTGGCGAGCAGATCAGTATCGTGATCACGTCAACCGACCGCGATATCATCGCTGCAGTAGAGGGCGTGGTAGGTCTGAGTGCGGATGAGGCGACTGCGAACATTGATGAGGCTGCGAATATTATCGGCAATTATAATGGCGGCATCTACGATGAGAACGGGAATCGGATCGACGAGCAGGAGAGCGAACTGGAGCAGGATAAAACAACTGATATCAACGGGAATGCTGTCAGCGACGGCATCTCCATTGACGAGGATATCACTTACGCGACCGGCGAGGATGATTCCAGGAACATTGATGCGGGCGGTTATGAAGATTATGACGGCAACAAGAACAATGTATATGAGGAAGTGAATGGTCGTACGATCAACGGCACCGACATGTATGTCGGTGAGATTCTGGAAGCGACCGCGACCGTTGACGGCGTTGTAACGACCATGGCGGATCATATCACCACCTTCAGCAATGGCGCGACGGTTACTTCTGAAAACGCGACCGTAGTGATGACCGTGACGAACAGCAAAAGCTTTCTGCTTCCGCAGACCGGCGGATACGGTCTGTACCTGATCACCATTATCGGCGTGATCGTGGCTGCGACGGGTATTTACATGGTGACCCGTAAGAGCAAAAAAAACATCCAGGTTCAGTAAAGGCGGCATAAAACGTGCGCCCCGCAGGGGGCGCGCGGGCCGATATGTAACAGAATGAAAGAAAAGGAGTTAAACGCCCCCGACAGGGGACGCGTAAGAAGGAAGATTCTGTCTGTTCTGGTTGCTCTTGCCGGACTGATCCTGATGCTGTACCCATGGATCAGCAACCGGCTCTATGAGAATGCGGCAGAGTCCACGGTAAGCGCGTATGATGCCGCTGTGGATTTCTCTGCATCCGAAAGCATGGAGATGTACCGGCAGGAGGCGCAGATTTATAATGAAAGACTTCTGCGCTCAGATATTGTTCTGACCGACCCGTTCACCTGTCGTTCGAGTGTTGCCGCAGATACGGATTTAGATTATGCGTCTGTCCTGGATGTGGACGGCACCGGGGTGATGTGCTTTGTGGAGATCCCGGTGATCGATGTTTACCTTCCGGTCTACCATGGCACTTCCGCGGAGATGCTGGAGAAAGGCGCAGGCCACGTGGAAGGCACGGCTCTTCCGATAGGAACGGAAGGGGCAAGGCCTGTCATTGCGGCGCACACGGGCGTGAATACGGCGAAGATGTTTTCTGACCTGACGTTGATGGAAGATGGAGACCTGTTTTTCATCCATGTGCTGGATGAGACCCTCGCCTACCGTGTCATGGAGATCCGGGTGGTAGAACCGGATGACGTGTCCGGCGTGTGCCCGGTGGAAGGGGAGGATCTTGTGACTCTTATGACCTGTACGCCCTACGGAATCAATTCCCATCGGCTCCTCGTGACAGGTGAGCGGACGGAATACACGGAAGATGTGCGGAAGGAAGCGCTAAGCCAGAATACCGGGCAAAGCTCCGAATGGATGAAAGCCTATCGACGGGCGCTTCTGGCAGGACTTGGTGTGCTGGCGGTGGTTTTCCTTGCGGCTGCAATTCGTCGGATGCGGGAAATGCACAGATATTAACGTTTGTACTGCGGAGAGTGAACGGGAAGAACTAATGAGAAAGTTTAAAAAGATACTTTGTGCCCTGCTCCTCGCGGTCGGGGTGACTGTGTTCCTGTTTCCGGAGATCAGCACATGGCTTCATGACAGGGAATCCGATAAAGTCGTCACGGCATTCAATGAAGCGGCGGCAGAAGCTAACGGGACGGCGGCAGAGGGGGCAGAATCCGGCACGGAAGAAAGCCCCTGCGGCATCATCACCCCCTCCGGCGCCCTCTGGGAGAGCGTGCAGGCGTATAACCAGGGGCTGTGGGAGAACGGCCAGTCGGACTTCTGCGACGCATGGGCCGCCGAACAGGCGCCCGGCATCGACGGGCTGGAAGGGATGTTCGGGTATATCACCATCCCGGCCATGGACGTGGAGCTCCCGCTCTATACCGGGGCTTCCACGGAGAACTTATCAAAGGGCGCGGCCATCCTCGGCGCGACCTCCCTGCCGGTGGGCGGGGAGAACACGAACTCCGTGATCGCGGGGCACCGCGGCTACCGCGGCATCCCGTACTTCCGTGAGATCGAGAAGCTCGGCGCCGGCGACGCCGTCATCATCACGAACCCCTGGGCGACACTCGGATACCGTGTCGAGTCCATCGACATCATAGACCCGGGGGATTCGGACAAGGTGATGATCCGGGAGGGCAGGGACATGGTGACGCTCCTGACCTGCCACCCCTACCGTTCCCACGGGAAGTACCGCTACGTCGTGTACTGCGTGCGGGACGATTCGGTGCTCACGGGAAACGATACGTATTCCGGCGGCGCGGGGGATGCGATCACCGCCTCTGACGGGAACGTGTACGGCGCCTCCCAGGCCGACATCGACACGGAGCGCATGTTCCGGTATGCCTGCGGGGCCGCGCTCATACTCTTCTTTGTGGTCTGTATGCTCACAGGAAGGAAAAATAAACAGAAAGGAAGGTAAATCCTTATGCGGAAATCAAAGAATAAGGGCGCGCACCCGCCTAAGTTCAGGCGGATGCTCTGCGTGATCCTCGCGGCGGCGATGGTCATGACGACCGGGCTGGACGCGCTGGCGGCTGACACGGCGGCGGATGCACAGACGGTCACCGGGGAAGTCCCGGAAAGTGCTGAAGATACCGCCCTGGGCGTTGACCTGGATGAGGTCAGCGTGAAGGACGCCGAAACGGACCCGGTGCTGGAAACCTACATCGAGGAAAACGCCGATGAAGAGTATACGGACACCGATGATAAGAAGCTTGTCAACTTCATCGCGGTCAAGCAGACGTTCTTCGATAAGTCCCTCGTGGAAGATACCGACACGATCGACTCCATCATGACGGAGATCGAGGAGGGCGATGAGGAAACGGCGGACGCGGCGACAGACAAGTATGTCATGCAGACGGCAGGCTATACCGCCGTCTATGAGCTGGATGAGGACAGTGATTATTATGTCGCTTTCCTCGACACCATGAGCGAAAGCTCCGCGTCGGAGACGCGGGAGGCCGTGTTCGCGGTGAACAACAACGACGGCGAGGCCGTGGACGGCTGCATCTATGATGCGGAGACCGGCATCGCCTATATCCCGAAGGACCTGCTCTTAAATGATGCGGGCGAACAGGTGCTCCTGTACCTCCAGGTGCAGCTGATGCAGCTGATGGACTTAGGGCAGACGACAAAAGAGATCACGGTCACCATTGACGACGGGAAGGACATCCTCTCGTCGGGAACCGTAGAGACAGACCTCTACGATACGGAGACCGCACTTACAACAGAGGCCGGGCTCACGATCGAGAGCCTGTCCGTGGACGGCACGCCCGTGGACGAAGATCTGTATTCCTATGACTCCGAGGCCGGGGAGCTGGTGGTCGCGCAGTCGCCGACTTCTACGCAAAGTGTATCCATTACCGTAAGTGGGAGCGAAGGGATCTTAGATAAGCTGCTCTCATACGTTTCAGACCCGTTTACGGAGGAAGCGCATGCCGACACGGTCAGCTATGCCGCCATGTCGTATTTCGCAAGGAATATAGACATCGGATCCATGAGCGTAGGGGATTACATCCAGGGCACGGTCGCCTACCGTTATTCGTCATCCTACCAGCATACGTCCACGATCTACGGGGCGTACCTGCTGGACAAATATATCGCAGACCTGATTAGTGCGATCGATAATAACTACAGCATTGACACTTCGACGATCGGCACGCTGGCAAACTCCAAGCAGACGAATGCGGCGGTATGGCTCTCCGGGGGCACCGGCTCGTCTTCCATAGCACTCCTGCAGCCTAACGGGCTGGGCAGCATCTCTTCCCAGATGGTGCTCCAGTGTGCGCATGTTGATACCTCACTCGATAAGCATTCGAACGGCGCGGACGGGGAAATAATGACGGACGTCGTGGCGAAGATACGCCTCCTGGCGACAGGCACGGACGCCTCCGGCACGAAGTACGCAATCTTCGGCATCATCGTGCAGATGACCCATACACAGTCCGGCGTGGGCATTTTCAAGGTCAGCTTAAAGACAAAGGGCAAGGCTTATGTCCAGAAGGCATCAAGCAATTCCTCCTCGACCAGTGGGAACAGTAATTATTCCCTGGCGGGCGCGAAGTACGCGGTCTATAAAGGAAGCTCTGCGTCAGGCACTGTGGTAGCGACGCTGACGACGGACTCTACAGGGAAGTCAAACACCGTGGAGCTCGACGCCGGGACGTATACCGTGAAGGAGACGACGGCCTCGAAGGGGTTTGACCTGGATACCAAATCGTATACGGTCACGGTGACGGCCGGGAATACGACGGTCATCAAATCCACGGAGCCGATGAAGACGGGTTCCCTTACGATCTACAAGTATTCGAAGGACAGCTCGACTACGAGCGGGAATTCCAACTATAGCCTGAAAGGGGCTGTGTTCGGCATATACACGAATTCTACCTGCAGCGGGACCGCGTATAAAACAATTACCCTGGGGGACCAGAACGGCAGCTCTTCCTCCGGCACGGTTGACGGGCTGCCTTACGGGACGTATTACGTAAAGGAGATCACGCCCCCGACCGGCTACCTGCTGTCGACACCGACCATACAGTCAGTCACCGTGAATTCATCCACAGCCGCAGTGAAAGTGGGTTATTATAACCCGCCGATCATGGTGACGGTGAAGCTCGTGAAGGAGGCAGATTTCTCGGATGTCGCGATGGATGCCCTTACCGCAACATCGGACAAAAACACGGAGCTTAAGCTGCATGAGGATTATTCCCTGGAAGGCGCGGTGTTCGGCGTATACCCGTCCGAAGAGGACGCGGAGGCCATGACGGGCCTGCTGACGACCATCACGACCGATGAAAACGGGGAAGGCACGGCTTCCAATACGCTCGCCCTGGGCACCTATTACGTGAGGGAGATCACCGCGCCGGAAGGGTATGAGCTGAGCGATGAGGTCTATGAGGTGAAGGCGTACGGTAATGCAGTCTCCGCGACCAATACGACCGTGGAGGTGACGGTGAGCGACCCTCCGCAGACCGGGAAGGTCAGCGTTTACAAGTATTCCGACGATAATTCCCTCCTGGAGGATTACCCGTCTTATTATTTCCTGGAAGGGGCGCAGTATACGGTATACTACAGTTCCTCATGTTCCACAGTCAGTATCGCAGGCGTGATCACGACGGATGCGGACGGGTACGGCGAGCTGGACGGCATCTTATACGGGCGGACCGACGAGGACGGGTATGTATATATCAAGGAGACACGGGTGCCGACAAACTCAAACGGCGTCGCGGCAAAGTTTGAGCTGGATAAGACCGTCTATAAAGTGAAGATCACCTCAGACAGCCCCTCCGCCGTGGTCGAGAGCACGGACGGCACCATCAAACGCACGCTCTATGTCTACAAGGGCCCCATGGCCATGCTGGAGACCGGCACGGACTTCACGAACGATATCCCGGACGGTGTGACATGCGTCCAGTTCACGAGCGGGAGGACGATCCCGTCCACGGCCATTGACGTGTCCTGGGCGCAGAACGGCAGCATTATGGCATGGAAGTCCGGAAATTACTGGTATGTGCAGTCGGCCAGCGGCGGGACGATCTACTTTAACTTTGACAGCAGCTATATGTTCTCGGAAGCTTCCGGCTACGGGGGGCATTCGCTGAAATATGTTATTTTCGGAAGCGGGATCATAGACACGTCATACACGACGGATATGAGTTGTATGTTTTCCTACTGTGAGGACTTAACTACGATCTCCGGGCTGACAGGATTTGATACGTCGAATGTGACAACGATGGACTCAATGTTCGAATATTGCGAGTCGCTAACGAAAGTGGATGTCAGCGGTTTTGACACAGGGAATGTAAAAAATTTCAGAGCCATGTTCTACGGCTGTCACGCATTGGGAACCATCACCGGTATAGGAGGACTCAAAACGGCGAATGCAACCAATATAAGATATATGTTCAATGGTTGCTACCTTATCTCTTCGCTTGACCTGCATAAAAACGGAGATGTATGGAATACCTCGAAGGTTACGCAAATGAATACTACATTTGCTAACATGACTTCTTTGAAAAGCCTCAACCTGACAGGGTGGGATACCTCCAAGGTTACAACAATGGCGGCTATGTTTTATAATGACAAGGTATTAACAACCATCCAGGGGCTCAATTCGTTTGACACAGGAAATGTCGAAAATGTGACGTCTATGTTTGGTAATTGTCTTGTTTTAAATGATGCATCAATGACATTGTCCAATAAAAACTGCTATTATAATACAGAGACATCAGATTCACTTGTAACTGTACATATGCTGCAGGCCACATCCCGTGATTCCGGGAATTTTACATTGTATTATACAACAGCTACGGCATCGCTCGTACAGACGATCGTAAACTCCGCACCAGACACCAATGGTGTCAGCTATGCCGCATCTACGGCCTCCCTTGGCACCACTTCCGTCCTGGCGGCGTCCGCGTCGGTGGCGAAGACGCCGGTCCGTTCCGCGTTCCGGTCTGTGTTTTCCGGCATAAGGTCCGCGGCAGCCGTGGTTTCCGGCGGCGGGGTAAAAGCCCTGCTCTCGAAGGTCCCGGAGAAGCTGGGTGTCCTGACGGAAGCGCTGGCGGCAGGCACGACGACCTACCCGAACATCACCAACGCGGTATACAGTGCTTATACAGATAAAAACTTTACCAATAAGTACGGCGATTTCGAGTACGCCTATATGGAGACAGATGCGAATACCGGGGAGCAGACGGCGGTCTACGCGCTGTATGACGTGCCCTACGGCCTCACGCTGTACGTGAAGGAAACCGTGCCGGGTTCCGGGCTGGGCCTGGATGAAAGCACATGGACATTTGCAGGGGATGCCGACGGTAAATCTGTGAATTCGACGGACCCGTTTGTTCCAGGAACTTACGGCTATATCAGCCTGGGCAAGACGCTCAATATAGATTCCGGCATCAATATAAGCGGCAATTCCGCGTATTCGATGGAAGGGATCACCTATTATGTGTATACGAACTCGGCCTGCACGACAAAGCTGACTGTAAATGGGTCGGAAGCCAAATTTGTGCTGAACGAGTATGGCCAGGCGGAAGCCGTCGGGCCGATCACGCTCACGAGTGGCTCGTACAAGGTATACTATGTCAAAGAAGACGCGGGCACCGTGCCTGCCGGGGTCGTGGCAGACACGGCGGTCCATACGGTAACACTGCAGGGCGGCACCTACAGGTCGAATAAATCCCTGTCGGTGTCAGATGATGTGGTCCTCGGCTCGATCAGTGTGAAGAAGGAATCCTCGACTGCAATCACAACCGACGGGTATAGCTCATTAGAGGCAAAATTCACGGTCTATACGGATTCGGCCTGCACGGAACGCTACGCCGTCATCACCACGGATACGGACAGCGGCGAAGGCACGCTGGATGACCTCCCGGTCGGCACGTACTACATTAAAGAGACCGAGGCTCCGCCCGGCTTTGAGGTGAGCGACGACGTGTTCCGGGCGGTCATTACGGCCAACGCGTCGAAGACGGCCGCTGTGACATCCTATTCGAAGAAGAATACTTCCGGCGGCTATGACAGCGTGTCCGGCGCGAAGATTACCGCGGAGGATGACAAGGAGTACGGGACGCTCAATATCCTGAAGACATCGGGGAATTCTTCCGTTACGGACAAAAATGATAATTACAGCCTGGAGGGCGCCGTATTCGGCGTCTATACTTCCGAAACCTACGCGAAGGCCGACACCGTCAGCTCGGACGGAACCGGCACGACGGGCATCGCCTACCTCACCACGGATGAGGAAGGGAAGGCGTCCCTGGAAAACCTGGATCTTGGCACCTACTATGTAAAAGAGACGAAGGCTCCGGGGGGATTTGAGATTGATACGACCGGAGGTCCGAATAGCGACGGTATTTATCCGGCGTATTTGAAAGATTCCAGCAGTGACGGAGATATCTCCTATACCGTTACGGTGGAGGATGAGCCTGTCACGGTCACGGTCACGATCGAGAAATCATCGGCGGATACGGACGCCACGGACAGCAATTCGGCCTACTCCCTGGAGGGCGCCGCGTTCGGGATCTATTCGGGCTATACGGACGGCGAGCTCACAAACCCCGTCGCCACGATCCTGACGGATGAGGACGGGGTAGCGGAATCCGGAGGCCTTGCGATCGGCACGTACTACATCGTCGAGGAGCAGGCCCCGACGGGTTTCCTCTTAGATGAGACAGTCTACAAAGTGGTTGTCTCCAGGGACGGCGAGGTGACGTATACGGTCGCGGATTCCGGGGAGAACGTTGATACCATCCAGTTAACGGCAGATGGAGACCTCTCCGTGGCCGAGGATGTGCAGTACGCGAAGCTCCGCATCTATAAGGAGTCGGATTTCTCCGACCTTACGGACGGGGTGGGCATCTACTATGATGAAGACACGGATACGTATACTTCGGACGGGCTGGACACCTATACCATCGCGGGCGCAGTCTACGGCGTGTATGCGTCTGAGGATAAGGCAAAAAGCGACACCGTCGATTCGTCCGGGCAGGGTACGGCCGGCCTCGGCTACCTGACGACGGATGAGGACGGCTATACGGAGTACCTCGAAGGGCTGGCTTACGGCACGTATTACGTGAAGGAGACCCTGGCCCCGGAAGGATACGAGATGGATACGAACCTCTACAAAGTGGAGGTCACATCCGAAACGGAGTCTGCCGTGAACAGCGACGGGGATGAAGTCACGATCATCAATGAGACGGAAGACAGCAGCACGGGTGAAGTCGCCGTGACGCTCAGCCTTTCGGATTCCCCGGCATACTCAGGCCTGGTCATCGACATCACAAAGGCAGCCCTGCCGGAGGAGATGGCAGAGATCGCGACCCTGGAAGGCGCGCAGTTCACCATCCGGTACTATGACGGGTACTACACGGAGGACGACCTGGCGGATGAGGAATTCGCTTCCGCCCCGACCCGTGCGTGGGTCATCAACGTGATCTATGAGGATGGCAAATATACCGCGAAGCTGGATGCGGAACACCTGCAGGCGGATATCTCGGATGAGCTGTACTATGACAGCTATACGAGCACGGAGACGGAGGATGAAGACGGCAACGTGACGGAAACGCTGACGCCCGACGGAAACGTGATCCTCCCGCTCGGCACTTATACCATCGAGGAGACGCTTTCTCCGATGAACTACACCCTGGAGGGCTCCTGGTATGACACAAATACCGGGGAGGAGATCGTGGACGAAAACGGCGATGCCGTGAGCATCGTGCTCCTGACCGTAACACAGGAGGGCAACGGCAGCACGACCTCCTTAAGCCTTTCCAATGAGCTTACGAAAGAGGATACCGCGTTCGGCTCTGCCACGATCATCAAGAAGGACAGCGAGGGGAACCTGCTGGAAGGCGTGGAGTTCACGCTGTATATGTACAGCGAGGAGACTGATTCCTGGTATTCCGTCGAAGTCGGAACGACCGATTCGGACGGGTCGTATGTGTTTGAGAATCTCCCCTTCGGAACCTACCAGATCAGGGAGACCGCCACGCTTGACGGCCTGACGCTGCTGGCGGAACCGATCGAGTTTACGATCCCGTTCCAGATGACCGTGGAAGCGGTGGAAGCCCTTGGGGATGACGTGGACTTAAGCGGCGCGTTCCTGGTAGAGAATGATACGATGTATGATTTTCTCTACCTGACCTATACGGTCACGGATAATGCAGAGTTTATGCTCCCGACGACCGGCGTGAACCCGGCGATCCCGGTCACGCTTGCGGCCGGGCTTGGTATCATGGCTATCGGCCTGTTCCTGGCATTCCGCAGGAAGCGGGCAGTAAGGTAAGTGATAATGGGAAAGAGAATTCCGGCTGTTCTGATCGCAGTCGTCGGCATTGTACTGATGGCCTATCCGTGGATCAGCAACTGGCTGTATGATCAGGCTGCGGATGCTGTTATCAGTTCCTATGAGGCGAACCTCTCATCCGTGTCATCGCCGGATCTGTATCAATACTGGGCGGACGCCAGGGAATACAACGAGGATCTTCTGAATGCCGATGTGGTTCTGGCGGATCCGTTTACATATGAAAATGTGAGTCTCGCCGACGGGCTGGATTACAGCAGCCTCCTGAATGTCAGCGGTACCGGGGTGATGTGTTTTGTCGAAATTCCGAAGATCGACGTGTATCTGCCCGTATATCACAATACATCGGAAGAATCACTTGCCAGGGGCGCGGGGCATGTGGAAGGCACCGCGCTGCCTGTCGGGACTGTGGGCGGGAGGCCGATCCTCTCCGCCCATACCGGCGTAAATTCCGCAAAGATGTTTTCGGATCTGACACAGCTGACGGAGGGGGATCTGTTTTTTCTTCATGTCATGGACGCCGTTTTTGCGTATGAAATCGTGGAGACAGCCGTCATCGAGCCGGATGACGTGTCGACGATCCGTGAGGAAGCGGGGCGGGATCTCGTATCGCTCATGACATGCACTCCCTACGGCGTCAACAGCCACCGTCTGATTGTGACCGGA
The DNA here is from genome assembly GCA_021202015.1 of Clostridiales bacterium. GTDB lineage: Bacteria > Bacillota > Clostridia > Lachnospirales > Lachnospiraceae > Eubacterium_I. The sequence continues at coordinate 77,762 of JAJQDV010000042.1, forward strand.
GAGAGGACGGCGTATACGCCGGAAACCGTGGAGGAGGCGGAGTCACAGTCCATGGAGGAGGACACGGAGTGGATGAGAGCATATAAAAGGGCATTGTGCATCGGCATCTGTATCATAGCGGCTTTCTTTGCCGCCGTGCTTCTGATACGCGCTTTCCTGCGGAGCGAAAAGACAAAATTTTTAAGGAGAAAATGAGAGATGAGGACAAAATCCGCCGTGGTAAAAATGGCCGCGGTTCTTGAAATAATCCTGTTGGCGGTATCTGTATTGACCGGCTGCCGGAATGATGCCGGCGGCGCCGCGGAATCCGTTTCCGCAGAATACAGCGAGGAGGATTCGGCGTATGACCTGAGCGGCGTTACGGGGACATTCACGCTGATCGTCCAGACGCATGAGCCGGAGTACGCGGTGTCGGGTACATTTTTGAATGAGTGGGCGGAGTCTGTCGAGAAAGCGTCCGGCGGACATATAGAGATCGATATAAATTACGGCGCGAAGCTCGGCGGAGCAAAGGATACGGCTTATATGGTAAAGAATGGCGTAGCGGACATCGGGTGGGGGTTCCAGTGCTTTTATACGGATCGGTTTCCTGTCACAGAGGTGTTCATGCTTCCGCTGCGGAACATTGAAAGTGCGAAACAGGGCTCAGAGGCGCTCTGGGAATTCTGGAATACCACGGATTTTATGGATGAGGAATATTCGGATTATCACGTGCTGCTCCTGCACACGGGCTGTCAGTCTCCTGTCGCTGTCTGCGGAGAAAAACCGGAGACAATCGACGATCTGAAGGGGAAAACCATCGGCATAAATTCCGAAGTCCTTACTCCATTTGTTCAGGCTCTGGGCATGCTGCCGATGAATGTGTCAGACCGGATCCTTTATGATGACTTTCGGAACCAGACGGTGGACAGCTGCGTGAGGGCATGGGACATGCTGGATTTCCTGTCCGTGGATGCGGCGGTCTCGTATTACCTGGATGAGGATATCGGCGTGTATACCTGTTATCTCCTGATGAATCATGAGGCGTATGAGGAGATGCCGGAGATCCTCCGGCAGATTATAGATGAGAAGTCAGCGGAAGCGATCGCATATACATCCGTGTGGGATGAGGCTGAAAAACAGGCGAAAGCTGCCGTCGGCAGCAGGGTTTATCAGCTGGAGGACAGCGAGAAGAAAGCCCTTGTGTCGGCGGCGGATCAGGCTGCGGAGGCGTGGATCGCTGCAATGGACGGGCTTGGCTATGACGGACGTTCGATCTATGAGACTGCGATGCAGTGTATTGAAAATCAGGATGTGCAGTGATCCTCCGGCTCTGTCTGGTTCGCCGCGTGTTTTTGCGACAGTTTCTCAGTTCTCCCCCTGGCGCACCTCCCCGCGTTCACAGCGGTTGCCCCACGCGTCGATCAGTTCGCCTTCCCGGTAGACGCAGATGATTTCACAGTGGTTGGCACAGTTGGGGCAGGTGATCTCCCGGGTGAGAAAATCCATATCCGCGATGTCGAAGGAGAACGGTTTCTCTACGCCGCAGCCCATTGCCAGAATGGCGGCTCCGTAGCAGCCCATGAGATGGCCGTTTTCATCTACGAGAATTTCCTCGCCGAGCGCGTCGGCGAAGGCCTTTACGACTCCCTCGTTCTTGCTGACTCCGCCCTGAAATACGATGGGTGCGACGATTTTCTTGCCCTTACCGATATTGTTCAGATAATTGCTGGCGACAGCATTGCACAGACCGGCGATGATGTCTTCTTTTTTGTGCCCCATCTGAATTTTGTGAACCAGGTCGGATTCCGCGAAAACCGTACATCTGGCCGCGATCGGCGTCGGGTTCCTGCTGCCCAGGGCAATTTTCCCGAATTCTTCCACCTCGACGCCGAGACGTCTGGCCTGGCTGGAGAGAAAGGAGCCGGTTCCGGCGGCGCAAAGGGTGTTCATGGCGTAATCCACAGCCACGCCGTTTTCAACGCAGATGATCTTGGAGTCCTGGCCGCCGATCTCCAGAATCGTTCGGACGTCCGGGTGCAGGGTCGTTGTGCCGACCGCGTGAGCGGTGATTTCGTTCTTGACAATGGCGGCGTTGCACATGGCGCCGACCAGCTTGCGGGCGCTTCCGGTCGTCCCGGCGGCGACCACCTCGTATTTGTCCCGGTCCAAGTCTTTTCCGAGTGCGGCGATGACCCGTTTGGACGCCTCCATGGGGTTTCCCTCCGTCCAGAGGTAGATCCCGCAGAGGATATTTTTATCTTCATCTATGATCACGCCTTTTGTGGAGATCGAGCCGATGTCGATTCCAAGGTATGCTTTTTTCATGGTGTTTCCTTTCTATAGTTTTCGCTCATGCCCCATCGCGAGCATATCATAAAAGGCTTCCAGCCTCGTCTCAATCCCGGTATCGCTTGTCTGGGTGTCATAGCTCATGTAGAGAATCGGTATTTTATAATCCGCGCTGATATTGTGCAGCATCGGGATACAGTCCATCTCCGGCGTACAGCCGAAGGACTTGATATGCACCAGCCCGTCAAATCCCTTTTTTGCGTAATATTCCGCAAGCGTGATGGTGGAGACGGAGGAACTGCCCGTGTCATAGCGAACGTACTTCGAGCATTCTTTTTTCTGAATGTCCACCCAGATCGAGGACGGGAATTTATGAAGGTCGTAATGGACATAATGCCGCAGCTTTCGGATGACATTTTTGTCCGGGCAGACCAGAAGGCTGTTGGAGAGGTTCATCCAGCGGTGAACCTCCGCTCCCATCTGCGCCAGCTTTTTTTCCACTTCATGGTTGGAAAAAGGATCCATGATGGTGAAATATTCCCCGACGATGCCCACGCGCAGCGGATGCTCCGGTTTGTCGATCGGGATGGCTCTCATGGCCTCCATTGTCCGATCATAAATGCGCCGCACTTCCCGGAATCCTTTTGCTTTTCGCAGATCGGACAGGAAACGTCTGTAAACCCTGTCATAGGAGCCCTTTTCTGTTTCAAAACCCATATTCTGCCGGTAAAAATCCTCGACTTTGTCAATGTCCCGGATCATCAGAAAGGCGGCGGGAATCGCCCGTGCCATCTGCAGCAGGGAGGCGTCGGGCGCAAGCTGTTTCATCCCTTTCAGGATGCTGAGGATATGCGGGAACGGATACCGGAAAAGGGAGATGTTGAAAATCTCGAAATCGTAGCCCATATCCTTCAGAATCTGCTCATGCAGTTCGCCGTAGTAACCGAGACGGCAGGTGCCGCCGGTCTGGATCAGCACGTTCGCGCCCGCTTCCAGCGCCTCGATGTAGTTTCCCATATGGCATTTAAAAGGAGCGCATACAAAATCCGGGCTGTATTTCGCGCCGATCTCGATCGTCCGTTTTGTCATGGCGGGCGGACTCATGTATTTCAGGTGAAGGCCGTTCCTTACAAAGTATCCAATGGCGATATCATAGTTTCCGAGGGAAGGATAGCACAGTGTATAGGGTTTCTCAGGCATGCAGGCTCATCTCCTTTCGGAAGCGGATGATATCGATAAAGCTTTCCAGACGCGTCTCAACGCCTGCGTCCGCGTCCTGGCTGTCCAGCAGCAGGTTCAGAACAGGGAGATCCTTCACACGCCGGAGGATCATCTCGTTGACCATGGAATCCGGGCCGCAGGGAAAGGCAGTGAGCAGGATGATGCCGTCGACGGAATCGTGATACTTCTGAATCGCGCCCAGCAGCTCCCGGCTCATGATCCACGGCACTTTGTCGCAGATTTTCAGGGAATCCTTCTGTGCCTGCGCCGGATCAATGAGGTCGGAACAGACCGGGAAGGCGTCCAGCCGGCGGATGCCTTTCAGGATCGGTCTGCCGATATATTCGTCATAAAGATTGTAGCAGTGCCCGACGACCAGGACACGGATCCGGTCCGAGGCGGCAAGAGCCGCGTCCTGCTTCCGGATTTTGTTCTGAAGGTCCGTTTCCCAGGCCAGGCGGGCCTTTCGCCAGGCGGTATCCGCCTCCGGCCGGGTATTTCCCAGTTCCCGTGCAAGTCCGACATAGGCGTCTTTTTCCGGCTTTTTCTGCTGAAGATCGACGTCACAGGAGAGAAAACGCAGGTCTCTGTCCCGGAAAGTGTTGACACACATATCGTAAATGGCTTCAAAACGGGAGCAGAGGACGCCATCCGCCCCGAAGTTGGCAATGCGGGGAACGAAAACCGCGTCGCATTTTCCCTCAAGAGCTGCCACATGTCCCAGAAAAAGCATGCTGGAGAGGCAGTTTTCATCTATGGCATAGCGGACTCCCGTGTCCTGGAGTGCTTTGTTTGTGCGCGGGCTCAGAACCGTCGTGACGCCGAGTTCCCGGAAGAAGGTCTCCCACAGGATGGCGTAGCGATAGTAGAGCAGTGCGCGGGGAATTCCTATTTTCATTGAAAGCTCCGTTTATATGTAATGTTTCGATTTAAAGTATCTCAGGTATGCGGCAATGTATTTCTGTTCTACCGGAGGACAGGTGATGCCGGAACGATTGAGCAGCAGCCGGGTGTTGCCCGTGTCATAAACCGGGTTTTTTGTGACAAAATGGCGCAGCACGTTCGGGTTGTTGGAATTTCCTGCCTCGAAAAGGCATTCGAGAAGCGCCATGGCGTTCTCGGAGGCCTCAGATTTCCGGATCCGGTTCCGCCAGGCGGGGAACGGGATGTGACGGATCGTATAGCCGCATCCGCGGATACAGCTTACCAGTGATTTTAAGGTCTGCGGTTTCGGATTTACCAGATTAAAGGCGTGGCCGAAACATTCATCTTTCCGTGAGATATAGATCAGCGCTCTGGCAACAAAATCCACGGGGGTCATATGAAACTCATATTTTGCGAAGGGAACGGCCTTCATCTGGATGGTGCTCACCATCAGGCGGCTGACCATGTCCTCCATCTCCCAGATTCCATTCGCGGCGCCGGTGATATCGCCCGGACGGTAGACGGCTGCCATAAGTCCGCGTTCTCTGGCAATGCCGATCAGCTTCTCCGAAACCCACTTGGTCTCGGAGTAGGAGAGGGAGAAACCCCGCCAGGTATTCAGTTCATCGTCCTCCATCATCCGTTTGCCGGAATTGTCCGGCGTATCGTATACGCTGTAGGAGGAGACATAGTGATAATATTTGGCCGGACCCGCTCCTGCCAGACGCAGGGTCTCAACAGTGCCGGTTACATTGGTCTTCTTCAGGTAATCATAGGGATATACAAAATTCAGCACGGCTCCGTTGTGGTAAATCACCTCGATCTTTTCGGACAGTTCCTCCCAGGTCTCGTCGTCCAGCCCCATCCGGTAATCGGAGAGGCTGCCCGTGACCGGATGAAGGAAATGCTCCATGCCGTCATTCCAGCAACGGTAGTGCTTCATATTGTTCCGGATGCGTGCCATGGCAGCCTCCGCGGAATCCGCGCGGACCAGACACCAGATTTCCAGACCGTCGTGCGGATAATAGCGGAAAATGCTGTGGATGAGCTGCGCACCCAGAAATCCCGTCGCCCCGGTGAGAAAAATCTTCCGGCAATCCGCGGCGGATTTCGTGTAGTCCGTCCGAAAACGGATGCGCTCGTCCAACCGGCATTCCGCCTGCAGGTTGATGGATCTCCTGCCGCCCTTTCCTCCGGAGAGGACGGAGCGGATGTACCGGGTAATGCCTTCGACGGAGGCGTCCCGGAGCAGCTCGCGCAGATCGAGTTTGATGTTATACTTTTCTTCAATACTGTGGATCAGTTCAAATCCCATCAGCGAATCGCCGCCCAGGGCGAGGAAGGAGTCCGTCGTGCTGAACTGGTCGATCTTTAAAACTCTCTGGAAGGAGGAGCGCACCTGCAGAAAAATGTCGTCTGCCTTTTCCACGAGATCCTCCGTCCGTTCCACGGATCTGTCGATGATCTCATCCGCCAGGCCGATGGAATTCCCGATCAGGGAGTTCTCCTTTTTCCGGACAGAGACATCGCGGCTGCTGTAAAGCACCTGCAATTTTCCTTCCTGATATAACGCGCGGGCCTTTAACATCTGCAGTTTGCGGTTGTCTGTCCGCGGAAGCGTATTCTGCGGCACAAAGACAACGTCGTAAAAAGAGAAAGCGAATCGGTCGGAGATGGCTTTGTTGATCTCCTGTACCCTTTTTGAGAAGTCCTCTCCCTGCCTCGCCTCCACGACGGCGACCACTTGCTCCTTCGTCTCGCCCGTGCAGGAGAAAAATCCGTAGGAAGCGCCCGTCAGGGCGGGAACATGGCGGCTGATGGCTGCCTGAAGGTCAGACGGATAGATGTTGTGTCCGTTGACGATGATCATTTCCTTGATGCGGCCAGTAATGTAGAGGTTTCCCTCATATAAAAATCCCAGATCTCCGGTCTTGTAAAACTCGCAGTCATAGCCGTTCATCCTGACATGGAAGTTCCGGCTGTCTTTCGGATTGTTCCAGTAGCCGTCCGCGACGCTGTCGCCGGAGAGGAAGATCTCGCCGATGCGAAGCTCCGGGTAGACCTTTTTTGTTTTCGGATTGCCGATGACGACGGTCAGATCCTTTACGGGCCGGCCGACGCTGACGATTTCCGTGGTGTGTCGGGCCGGAACCGTACCTGCGGCGCCGCGGTTCTCTGCCGCATCTGCTTTTGCAGGTTCTGCGCCGGGTTCGGAGCCGGCGGTATTTGTCCCGTATGTATCAGGCTGTTCTGTATCATCCTCCACAATCACGGCCCGGTTCTTCTGATAGGCTTCATAGTCCAGCTTCAGGGTGCGGTAATCCTGGCTCGCGAACGTGGCGAGGCAGACATTCTCCGAGACGCCGTAGCCCGGCGCCATGGCGTCGGGGGCACAGGAGAACATTTCTGTAAAACGCTTCACGGTCTTTGCGCTGATAAACTCGGAGCCGTTCATAAAATGCGTGACCTGGCTCAGGGAATATTTCTGCGCCTCCTTATCTGAGAAAATACGGGTGCAGGCGTCGTAGGCGGATCCGGGTCCCACTGTCAGCGTGATGTGAAAATCCGAGATCAGTTTGATCCAGAGCTTCGGATTCTCCAGAAACCGGAGGGTCTGCAGATAATATCCTTTTGAATTCGTCGCGAGAATCGGCATGCAGATCGTCACGACGAGTCCGAGATTGTGGAAAAACGGAACCCATGTAGCCAGGGAGACATGGTCAAAATGATAGCATGCGTTGCACTGCTCCAGGTTTTTCATCAGGTTCTTCCATGTCACGCGGACGCCCTTCGGCGCCTTTGTGGAGCCGGAGGTATATTGCAGATAGGCAAGCTGATCCGGCTGTACCGGGACGATGACATCCTCCCGGCGGCAGGGTTCCGTCCGGTCGGTATAGATCCGTTTCAGGCGGATCGTGTCGCGGAAGGCCTCCCTCAGGAGACGCCCGGTGATGTTCACATCGGAGCCCTGTTCCAGGGCATAGTTGGAGATCAGCGCCTTCGGGCCGCAGGATTTTAAGACGGAGATAAACCGTTCGGTCTTGTCCTCATCAAGCGGCGGCGGAATGATCGTAAATACGACGCCCGCCATCATGCATCCGTAAACGGCGCAGACGGTTCCGAAATCCTGCATGCTGAAGATGACGGCGCGGTCGCCGGGCTGCAGTCCCCGTTTCCGGAGCATCCCGGCAATGTCAAGAGCCCTGTGATAAGTTTCCAGATAGGAGTGTCCCTCGACCAGCCATTTCTGTGCATTGTCGTCGTAATCGACAAAATGAAAAAAGAGCCGGTCGGGCGTATCCGCTGCCTTTTTTTTCAGGCTGTCAATAAGATATGGTTTTTGCGTCATGTGTCATTTCCTCTATTATATATTTTTTCTCCGTTTCCTATCATATATCGGATGCGCGTTTCCCGCAAGTGAAATTAATATAAATTACTGTCTTCATATAAAGTCTCGACAGAAATTAAAAAAACTGTATAATAGAAAGCATGGGACGATTTTCATGTCTGTCGGCGTGCCTGCGTGAACGGCGCATGAGGGGGTTCGGCGAAGAAACGGGGGATTTGTTTATGATCATGTGGATGATTTGTTTTATTCTGGCCATTGCGGTTTTCTTTGTGTGTAATGCCGCGGGATATATTTTCTACAGGAAGAATCGTAAAAATCGGCGGGCGGTCTCGCTTGTCGCGCTTTTTCTGGGGGTGACTTTTCTTTCCATCTTCCTGCTGGTCCTGCCGCTTTGCCGGTTCGCCGTTGTCGGTTCGCGTGCGGCAGGGGTTCTGTCGGTCTTTCTGTCGCTCCTGCTTGCTCTGAATGTATTCAGTCTGAACGGAGAGTACATGGATCTGTATGAGGGAGCGTCGGATTTGCCGTCGGTTCTGTGCGGCGGATACCGTATTTTCGGAGCCGTTCTGTATGTGCTTGCTCCTGTTTTGCTGGTCGGCGTTATTATTTCCTTTTTCCAGAGTATTCTGAATAACGCAAAGATCCGATTGACGCGTTTCAAAAATATATTTGTTTTTTCGGATTTGAATGAATGTTCCCTGATTCTGGCCGCAAGCTGTATGGAACATGACCGCGCCGAGCGGAAAAAATCTCTCGTTATTTTCACGGATGTATATGAGAAGGAAGAGGAGCAGTCCGCGGAGCTTACGGATCGGTCGAGACTGATGGGTGCGGTCTGCCTGAAATCGGATATTCTGACAATGAATGTCGATTTATCAAAGAAAAAAGGAAAAGTCCGGTTTTTTATCCTCGGATCGGATGAGACGGAAAATATCCGGCACGCATTGGGACTGATCGGGAGATATGGCCGGTATGAACAGATCTCCCTGCATGTCCTCACGGACTCGGAGGAGGGCGAGCTGCTGATCGGTTCCGCGATGAATATGGATATGCGAATGGAGGTAAGGCGGATCAACAGCGCCCGCTCCATGATTTATTCCCATCTCCATGATACCGAAGGAAACCGCCTTTTTGACATGGCGCGGACACTTCCGGACGGCGGGAAGGTGCTCTGCATCATTCTGGTCGGTCTGGGACAGTACGGCACGGAGCTTCTACGGGCGCTCAGCTGGTACGGACAGCTGCCGGGCATCCGTCTGGAGATCCATGTCTTTGAACAGGACCGGCTGGCGGAGCAGAAGTTCTCGTCTCTCTGTCCGGAGACGATGAAAATGAATCATAATAAGATCGACGGCGAAAGCCATTATGATATCTTTTTCCATCGTGCGGCGGACGGCCGGGGCATGAACGCGGATACGCTGGAGTTTGACCGGGAAATACAGAAGATTTCATATGTTTCCGCCGCCTATCTGACCCTGGGCGACGACGCGGCCAATATCCGGACGGCCGCGAAGCTGCGGCGCCTGTTTCTGCAGTCTGTCACGGAGGGGCCGCAGCCGGTCATCCGCGCGGTCGTATACGATTCCAAAAAGGCGGAGGTCGTGAAAAAATATCCGCTGCATGATTTTAAGGGGGCGTCCTATGAGATCGAGTTTCTCGGAGACATGGGAACCGCCTGGTCTTACGATGTGGTGATTCAGGCGAAACTGGAGGAGGAGGCCAGAAACCGGCATCTGAAGTGGGTGGATAAGTCTGCTGACGACTATGAGGAGCAGCTTCGGCAGGAGACCCGTCGGTTTTATCAGTACGAGTATTTCCGGAACTCCTCCATGGCCAGCGCAATCCGTTCAAAAGTCCGACGTGAGATGCATGTGCCAGGGACGGACAAGGCTCCGTCGGAGCGGACGGAGGAGGAAAAGCGCGCCATCCAGAAGGTGGAGCATGCCGGGTGGAACGCCTATATGCGGTCCATCGGATACAGTTACGCGCCGAAACGGAATGACCTGGCGCGGCTTCATCATCTGCTGATTCCTTTTGAGGAGCTTCCGGAATCGGAGAAGATCAAGGACGACGACTGATCCGTCCGGCTGCGCTTCATTGATGATATGAGGGAGGAAAGTTATGAATATAAAAAAACGACTGCAGGAATGGATCAGCATCCAGATCGCCAGGAAGCCGAGCCGGGCGATCCTGATCGCCATCATCACATTTAATGTTGTCTTTCTTATTATAGCCGCGTGCCTGCTTTCCGGGATGGTGCCGGACTCCGCGGGTGTGCACGGGTTCTGGGCTTCCGCCTATTATGCGCTGTCCATGATCCTGGATGCGGGAAACATTCAGTTTGTGGTAGCCGATCTCGGAGAGACCGGGGTGACCAGTGTAATCATCTGCCTCGTGGTTATCGTGATCGGTATGATCGCTTTTACCGGCTGTATCATCGGTTATGTGACGAACGCGATTTTCAGTTTTGTCGCGGATGCGAATGCCGGTACTCTGGCTCTGAAGATTTCCGATCACACGGTGATCCTGAACTGGAACAGCCGGGCTTCCGAGATCGTCAACGACCTTGTCTACAGCGAGGATTCGGAAAAAATCGTGGTCCTGGTGCCGGAAGGCAGAGATGAGGTGGAAAAGGAGATCCGAAACCGGCTGGCGGATACGGTGGCGCAGGAAAACCGGATCGTGAAAGAACTCAGCAGCGGGATGCCTTTTCTGAAAAGACGGCGGTATTACAGGAAGAATCATTTTGAAAACAGGATGACGGTCATTGTCCGGGAGGGCGATACCTTTTCTATGAAGCCGCTTATGGACATTTCTCTGGACAGGGCAAAGACCGTGATCATCTTAAACAATGATGAGAAGAGGGGTGTCTGCCGCTACAACGCGGCGGAGCGCGAGGATGAGCGAATGAAGGGAAACGCCACGACGGTGAAGACGCTGATGCTGGTGGCGGAGATCACGTCCGGGGAGAATTCGGCGGATGATCAGAAGATCGTGGTCGAGGTGGAGGATTATGATAATGACAAAGACAACTGGACCATGACGCAGGTTCAGCGGATCATCGAGCACAAGGAGAGGCTGGGAAAGTGCAATATTGTTCCGATTCCGGTCAATCAGATCCTCGGACAGCTTCTGTCCCAGTTTTCCATTATGCCGGAGCTCAACCAGGTGTACAGCGAGCTTTTCTCCAACCGCGGCGCGGAATTTTACTGTATGCCGGCGGATCCCCGGAAGCCGGAGGGAGACAGGGAAGAGCATCTGTCTCTGTACCAGTTTTCTGTTCCGCTGGCAGCCATGGAGTCCAAGACCGGCTGGCATTATTTCTATATGGCGGATAAGGAAAACGACATGTATCGACAGACCCCCTGGACGGATCCGGGGCTGACGGTGCGCTATAATCCCGATTACTGGCTGCCGCGCCGGAATGTGCTGATCCTGGGGCATAACACCCGGATGGGTTCCCTGATGAGCGGCTTCGAGTCCTTCCGGGCGGAGTGGAACCCGGCCGCAGACGGCAGGGATATTCTGAATATCTCCGTGGTAGACGACGAAAAGAATCTCGAACGGATGGATTTTTACAGGAAATATTCTTATGTGAACGCACCCATTGAGGCGGATCTCTACGATCGGGACACCATCTACAAAGCGGTCAATGATTTTATCGATGACCAGGACGGGGATACCGGTATTCTGATCCTGTCCGACGACTCTGTGCCCGTGGAGGATCAGGACGCGACCGCGCTGACTTACCTGATCTATATCCAGGATATTCTTACGCAGCGCCGCGCGCAGAACGGCGGGAAGGATACGGAGCGTATCGACGTGGTGGTGGAGATCCTGAATCCGAAAAATTATGACGTGGTGCACAGTTACAGTGTCAACAATGTTGTCATCAGCAACCGCTACATCAGCAAGATGATCACCCAGATCGGAGACAAGCAGCCGCTGTTTGAGTTTTACAGCGATATACTCACCTACGATGATCCGGACACCGAGGATTACACCAGTAAAGAGCTTTATATCAAGCGTGTCGGGGATTATCTGGCGGAGGTGCCGCCGCACTGCAGCGCGGCCAGCCTGATCCGCGCGGTCTACCGGGCCGCCGTTGAGCGGAATCCGGACAATCTCGACCTGGTGCTCGGCTATGTGACGGAGGATGACAGGATGGTTATTTTCTCCGGCGACCAGACGAAGATCATGGTGGATCTGAAGGCGGATGACAAGCTGATTCTGTACAGCAATCACTGAGGGGAGTGCTTCCCCCATCCTCATGCGGTTTTTTCATATGCGATAATCATCCTGTCAGGAGGAATTTTGCCTGGTTACAGCCATAAATTTCTTACAGGAGGATATGATTATGAAAAAACAGGGAAAAGTAAAAAAGACTTTCAGTAGATTTCTCGTTTGTATTCTGATGACGGCCATGTGCCTGATGGGGGCGGCAGCGCTCGGCGGTCAGAATGCGAGCGCATCGTCCGTATCGCAGTCGGATTTTAATTCAAAGCTCAGCTCTCTTCGGGCTTCTTATCCGAATTACAGTACATGGACAGGCAGCTTTGACGGGGGAACCCAGTGCTACGGTTTTGCCAGGCTGGTCGCGTACAGCGTGTTTGGGGAGCATGCGGACAGCTGGTCAAAGAGCTATGACATCAGTACCGTAAAAGCGGGCGATCTGGTTCAGTACGGGAACACCAGCGGATCCGGACACACGATCTTCGTGACTTCCGTTTCAGGCAGCACTATCACCTTCGTTGACTGCAACGGGAACGGAAATTACAGCGGCGGTACGAAAGTAAGGACCTGCGGGATAAAGTGGGACAATACCATTTCCATGAGCAGCAAAATGTTCAGTAAATACAGCTTCTCCTATGTGTTGTCAAGCCCCGGAGTCAGTACGGATCAGGATCCCGTGGGCTGCCTTGATTCCGTAAAGACCGGCGCCGGGACGATTACGCTTACGGGCTGAGCTTATGATCCGGATTCCTCAGGCACATCGATCTCGGTACATATTTATGTGGGAGGGCCGGCCGGTTCCGGTACGTTTGTGGGCGCTGTAATGGCAAATAAAGCCCGCTCGGATGTCAACAGTGCGGCAGGCATCAGCGGGAATCATGGTTTTTCCTGTACCATCGATCTTCGGAAATATAATCTGACAGGGTCAAAAAGTGTTTACGTATATGGGATCGATCTCAGCGGAAGAAATAACCCGTTGCTGGCATCGGCGCCGAAAACAGTGACGATCAGCTCGCCGTATACGATCACGTACAACGCAAACGGGGGCAGCGGGGCTCCTTCGGCAGGTACAAAGGCATATGGGATCAGCGAGACGCTGAGCAGCACACAGCCGACGAGGGACGGATATACGTTTACGGGCTGGAATACGACGGCCGGCGGAAGCGGTACCGCTTACAGCGCGGGCGGCAGTTATAAAGCCAATGCTTCCGTCACATTATACGCGCAGTGGGAAGCTGACCCGGTCGGGGAGGAACCCGCTGTGTCGGATACGGGAGCTGTATTACCACACCTGGGAAAAAACAGCTTTCTCTCATAACATCTGGTCTTCCGGAAAATGTGTTTGCTTCAAAGAAAACATCCTTTTTTGAAAACAATGATATTCATTTTGCTTTGAAAAGGAAACAACTATAAGTGGATTGTGGGCGGTTTCGTTTACATTGAAATACCGCCCATGTGTCAGCTGATATCCCCCATGATTGACTGCTTTTCGAGTGGGACGATGTAATGGTGCCTGACACCAATGTCTCTTATTGCCAATGGATACAGTAAAGATTTTTTATTCGGTTTTCTTGTAGTTCTGTAAGAATTGTCGTATAATAAACATATAGAATCAATACAAACAACTTCAAAACACATATAATTGTAATAGTAAAGGAGGCATTAGACATGGCAGAACAGTCATTGGTACAGGTGCGTGTAGATAAATCATTGAAGGAAGAAGTGTCCGATATCTATGAGGCATTGGGAATGGATCTTCCGACGGCAATCCGTATGTTTCTGACTCGAAGTAAGATGGTTCGCGGTATTCCGTTTGAAACAACGTTACCAAAGGAGATGGTTACAAGAACAGAAGCACTGGAAGCATTTGAGGAATTGCGCAGGCAGGCGGCAGATGTTCCTGAGATGTCTCTGGAGGAAATCAATCAGGAGATTGCTGACGCAAGAAGCGCACGAGGTAAATGAGCATGAAGTATTATGCGGTTATTGATACCAATGTCATTATAGCAGCTCTTCTAACAAAAAATTCGGATGCTGCCACGTTAAGGGTATTGCGAGCAGTTTTAGATGGAAGCATTACACCATTGTACCATCAGGATATATTATCGGAGTATGATAAGGTTTTTCATCGCAAGAAGTTTCATTTAAAAGAAGATACGATTCAACTTGTCATTACAGCTATAAAGCAATACGGGTTGGAAGTGCATCCTCAACCGACAGGAGAGATTTTTTCGGATATGGATGACCTTATTTTTTATGAGGTTGCCATGGAAAAAAGAAACGATGGCGCATGGTTGGTGACAGGAAATCAGAAACATTATCCTGTCAGAAGTTTTATAGTAACTCCAGCTGAGATGATGGAGATTCTGGAGAGCGGAAAGAGAGATGGATCGTGATGCATTTATTGTACACGGTGTCAGGCACCATTACGAGACCCAGGAAGAGCCGATAGATATTCTTTCACTCTTCCGTAATAAATCCGGAGAAACTTATTCGCTCCGGCTGTCATGTAGACATAGTACGGTTTACCCTGAGCACGTTTCTTGTCCATGAACAGGTAAACTGGATCGTCCTGGGGCTTTGTCTTGATCAGGACATCCATAATCTGAAACAATGTTTTGCGGAGTGCTGGAGACCCGTGCTTGGATGCTGGCACACTCTTCTGGGCACCTTGTAATAGCGCCTGACACCAATGTCTCCTGAATTTTTGTTATACATGATCATTCCTGGCCGATGGATTGTTTTTTGACAGGGGTTTGCCGCATTTTACTTGCAGATGAATTTGCATTATGATAAGCTGAAACAAACGCAGATGGGCAGAACGAAGTATATAAAACCCTTGCTTTAGGAGGCGATGCCATGACGAAAAGATTTAACACAACCGGTGCATGCAGTCCGGTGAAACATTATATGGTTGATTTGACTTCACGTCTTGAGGCAATCAAAGCGATGGTGGAAAATGGAGACTACTTTACAATAAGCCGTGCCCGCCAGTATGGGAAGACAACTACGCTCCGCGCACTGGCTTCGTTTTTGCGGGATGATTATGAGGTGGTTTCGCTTGATTTTCAACGTCTGGATTCCGAAGCTTACTCGAATACACCTTCGTTTGTTGCCGCTTTTTCTGCGGCTATATTGCGCACATGCAAGAATTTTCCGCATGGGATTCAGGAACGGCTTCTTTCATTTTCAGAAGAGCCTGAAAAAAATGTATCAATGCAGAGACTGTTTCAGGTGTTAGAGGATTGGTGCGCTGCTTCTGATCGACCGGTGGTTATGCTGATTGATGAGGTAGATACAGCGACAAACAATCAAATATTTATGGATTTCCTTGCACAGCTGCGAGCGGCATATCTTGACAGAGATATTACGCCTGCGTTTCAATCGGTTATTCTTGCAGGTGTATATGATGTGCGAAATATTAAGAGGAAGATCCGGCCGGATGAAGAGCAAAAGGTAAGCAGCCCGTGGAATATTGCAGCAAAATTTACTATTGATATGAATTTTTCGGCGGATGAAATCAGCGGCATGATTGATCGGTATGAAGCAGATTATTCCACCGGTATGTCTGTGAAACAGATTGCCGATTTGATTTATGATTATACCTCCGGATATCCGGTTCTGGTTTCCGGTCTATGCAAAATGATGGATGAAGATCTTGTCAGTATGGGATTGTTCCCGGATAGAAAAGCAGTATGGACTTTGGAAGGGGTGAAGGCTGCGGTTAATATTCTCATTTCGGAACAAAATGATCTTTTTGATTCTCTATTTGATAAGCTCGAACAATATCCGGAAATGAAAGAGAAAATTTATATGATTTTGTTCCGGGGACAGCCAATTCCATACAATCCGGATGATCCGGCAACGAAGCTGTTGCAGATGTTCGGTTTTGTCCGTAATGACAACGGCTTTATGCAGATTGCAAATCGCATTTTTGAGACGAGAATTTATAACTGTTTTCTGATGACGACTGAGAGTACTAACACGGAAATATTCCGGCTCGGAGTGCAGGAGAAGAACCAGTTTGTAAAAAACGGTCTGTTGGATATGGATAAACTGCTGCGGAAATTTATTGAATATTTTGATGATATTTACGGAGACCAGAGCCTGAAATTTGCTGAGGATGATGGGCGCCGATATTTTATGCTTTTCTTAAAGCCTGTTATCAATGGAACGGGAAACTATTACGTGGAGGCTCGAACCAGAAATCTGAAACAGACAGATCTGATTATTGATTATTTGGGAAATCAGTACATTGTAGAATTAAAACTTTGGCGCGGAAATGCGTATAATGAGCGGGGTGAAAAACAGCTGGCAGAATATCTGGATTATTATCATCTGAAGAAAGGATATATGCTGAGTTTTTGTTTTAATAAAAACAAAAAGATCGGATTGAAGGAAGTAAAGATTGGCGACCGACTGATTGTAGAAGCTGTAGTGTAAGAGCGGGCGGTGCCGGATATTATTTTTTGCCTTATATATCATAGCGCTGATCCTGCTGCTGGTTCCTGTTTTTATAAAGCCGCAGCGCCTGATTCAGAAGAATACGAATTAACAAAAAGTCGGTTTTCGGAACGAGCTTTTGATGAGAAACGATTTGTTTTTCCGATACTTATTGACAAGTAAAAGAAGTTTCCTTACAATATACAAATACCCCTTAACGTATTGGAGGATTGCAGGATGAAACAATGTATGGACTCTGAAAATCTGCATCGCAGACTCGGAAAAATCATAGGCCAGGTGCAGGCGATTGACCGGATGATCGATGAGGATATTCCGTGCGAGGATATCCTCGCCCAGATTAATGCCGCGAAATCCGCGCTGCATGGGTGTGGAAAAGTGGTGCTGGAAGGCCATATCCGGCACTGTGTGCGCGACGGAATCGAACATGGTGATGCGGAAAAAACGATTTCCGATTTCACCAAGGCGGTAGAACGGTTTGCAAACATGGGTTAAACAATGCTTTTGATATGGAATATGTGCACGACAGAAAGAAGGTTGCCGGTTTTGGCGGCCTTCTTTTGTTTTTCACCTGTTTTTCGCGTTTCCCGGAGAATCTGAAAGCACCGTATGATTTTAACCGGAAACACTTGACAACCCTATACCCCCATATGTATAATAAAGCCCATACCTGCATAGGTATAATATGCGCGTTTTATGAAAAAATTGCCGGGTGCGGCAGGAACAGGGAGGACAAAATCTGAGATGAAATCAGCAATGAGGAAACTTGAAAATCTACTGGAGCTGGGCGGGGTAAAAAAAGACATTGTTTGTCTTGTTGTATCAGGAATTGCAATTCTGTGCAGCCTTCTGAATCTGTCTCCTTTTCCTTTTGATATGGCCTGGATTGCGATTGTTCTATGCGGCATTCCCATCATTCTGGAAGCAGTCATAGGACTGGTCACTGAATTTGATATCAAAGCAGACGTTCTGGTCTCGATCGCGCTGATCGCTTCGGTCTGCATCGGTGAGAATTTCGCGGCCGGCGAGGTTGCGTTTATCATGCAGCTGGGCGGATTGCTGGAAGATCTGACGGTTGCGAGGGCAAGAGCCGGTATTGAAAAGCTGGTGCATCTGACCCCGCAGACAGCCAGAATCATTACGGACGGAACGGAAAAAATCATCCCTGCCGAGGAGGTTCCCGTGGATGCACGGCTCCGCGTCCTGCCGGGAGAGACGGTTCCCGTGGATGGCGTAATCGTTTCGGGACAGACTTCGGTCAACCAGGCAGTCATGACGGGAGAGTCTCTGCCCGTAGATAAAACGGTGGGCGATGAGGTATCCAGCGGTACCGTCAACCAGTTCGGTGCTTTTGAGATGCGGGCCACAAAGGTTGGTGAGGACAGTTCCATTCAGCGGATGATCCGTCTGGTGCAGTCGGCAGACGCCGGAAAGGCGAAGATCGTAGGGATCGCCGACCGCTGGGCTACCTGGATCGTCGTGATCGCACTCGCCGCCGCTGCTCTGACGTGGCTCATCAGCGGGGAGATCATCCGCGCCGTGACGATCCTGGTTGTATTCTGTCCGTGTGCTCTTGTGCTGGCCACACCCACGGCGATCATGGCGGCAATCGGAAATGCGACGAAGCACGGTTTCCTTGTGCGGGAGGGGGACGCGCTGGAGAGACTGGCGTCTGTCTCCAAAATCACATTTGATAAAACGGGGACATTAACATACGGAACGCCGCAGGTCATTGCGGTTTCAAGCATTGCGGAGGATCTGTCTGAGACAGAGCTGTATCGTCTGTGCGCGTCGGCAGAACAGCTTTCCGAGCATCCTCTGGGGAAAGCGATTGTGCTTTCTTATAAGAGAGAGCACGATGCCGGCCTTTTTCCCTGCGCGGAATTTCAGATGCTTCCGGGACGCGGCGTTTGTGCAGAGGTAAACGGAACAGAAATCCTTGCGGGCAACCCGGAGCTGTTCGCGGAAAATAATGTTGAAGTGCCGGATGCCGTGCTGACGGAGACAGAACATTATCTGTCAAAAGGCTGCAGCGTTATTTATCTTGCCGCAGCCGGCCGGCCCGGCGGTTATATTGTCCTGTCTGATACGGTGAGGGACGAAAGTGTAAGCATGATTGACGCCCTGAAAGGTCTGAATGTACAGCCTGTACTTCTGACCGGCGACAATGAAAGGGCCGCCTCATCCATCGCCGGACAGCTTCACATTCAGGAAGTCCATGCGAATTGTCTGCCGGAGGATAAGCTGAACCGGATCGATTCTTACCAGAAACAAAATGAAGCGGTGTGCATGATCGGCGATGGCGTAAACGATGCGCCGGCGTTGAAAAAAGCGAATGTGGGGATCGCGATGGGAGGCGTCGGCAGCGATATCGCAGTCGATGCGGCGGATATCGCTCTGGTGGACGATGAGGTGAAGGAACTGCCGCATCTGGTTGCCCTGTCCAAGCAGATGATGAAGACAATTAAGCGGAATATGACATTCTCCCTGACGCTTAATTTTATTGCGATCGTTCTTGCGATTATCGGAATATTAAACCCGGTTGTCGGCGCGCTGGTTCACAACGCCGGTTCGGTTTTCGTGATCATTAATTCAGCCCTTCTGCTGAAATGGAAAATCGGTTGATTCATAAAATTATATGAATATAATTCTTCTGCCGGGAGTTTCCCGCGCTGCTCCGCGAAAAGTACCCGGAGGATGCGGACTTCCTGCGCGTGATCGACAGTCTGTTTATGTGATAAAGAACGGAAAAGAATCAATTTGCCTCCCCCTCCGCGGGGAGGCGTTCTGCTGTGATAAGATGGTCATTGTAAAAGGATTTTCCGGCGTTTTCAGGATTGACAGATGATGACGGGGAAGTTTATAATTATTTTATAATTGTGCCCGCGGCAGCCGGTGCACGGAGGGGAGATCACGAATGAGGATTTTTTTCGGAAATGATACGAAAGCACGCAGTCTGTGTAAAAAGCTCACCTGTTTTTTCCTGATGTTTCTTTTGTCGTTTTTCACTTTTTCACGAAGCCTGACGGTGACGGACGCCGCGAACAAACCGACGACGTCGCGCGCGATCGCCATTGTTTTTGACAATTCCGGCTCCATGTATCAGAAGACGGCCTGGTGCCGTGCCATCTACGCGATGGAGGTGTTCGCCTCCATGGCGAATGATGGCGACACGATCAGCATATATCCGATGCATGAGATCACGGCGGGCGGGACGAGTTACACCAGCAGTTCCCCGCTGACGGTGTCGGGCGGCGGAGATGTCTCGGTGATCCGGGATATCTATACGCTGAAGTCTCAGGATACGCCGATCGAAACCATCGACGACGCCTACAGCGATCTGATGACGACGGACGCCGACGAGAAATGGCTGGTCGTTCTGACAGACGGCGCGCAGTTTTATGAAAATGGGACGGAGATGAGCGTCGCGGAGACGGAGGCGGCTTTAAGCTCCAGGCTCAGCCAGTATAATAATGATGTGAATCTGATGTATCTGGGCATCAAAGTCGACGCTTCTGTGGCGAATCCCACGGTGGAGGGAACCTGCCAGAGCGATGTGGAGATCGCGTCGGATTCCTCGGAGATCCTGACAAAGCTGACGTCCATGTGCAATATGATCTACGGCAGGGATGAGCTTTCGGTCAGCGGGAGCGAGGTCACGTTCGACCTGTCCATGACGAAGCTGGTACTCTTTGTTCAGGGAAGCGACATCAATGATCTGAAGCTGGTCGATTCCGGCGGGAACGAGGTGGGGACTCCGTCCGCCTCCTATTCGCCGTCTTACAGCACATCCGGGGGGACCGGGAGCGCGGCCTCTTCCACGTATTACAGCAATATGGATTATGACACCAGCCTGAGCGGGGAGATCGTGACATATGAAAATATCCCGGCCGGTACCTATACGCTGCAGTACAGCGGTTCCGCCAGCAGCGTGGGCGTGTATTATGAACCGAATGTCAGCATCGCCGCTTATTTTATCAATGACGAGGGCGTCAATGTCTCGGAGCTCGATGCCACCCAGGTGGTGAACGGTACCTATACGATGCAGTACGGGCTTGTGGATGAGGACGGCAATTTTACGGAGTCTGAGCTTCTGGGGGACCGGGAGTTTACCATTACATATACCATCAACGGGGAATCCCATACGGAGACCACGACGTCGAACGGCTCCATCCCGATCGAACTGAACGTGGGCGATGAGGTGGACGCGACGGTGGAGGCCACTTATCTGAGCGGCTACCGTGTTTCCACCGAGGATGATCCCGACTGGCCGTTCCCGATCAATGTCGTATCTTTTATTCCTGATTCGAATGATCTGCAGGGCACGATCACGGGCGGAGCGGACAGCTATACGCTGCCCGAACTGGAGGAGCAGGGCGTATACAATGTCGCGCTCACCTATCAGGGGCAGGCTCTGACAGGTGAGGAGCTGTCCCGGGTGACACTGGATGTCACCTTTGACAAGGAGGGGGCGCCGTCTTATACGACCGCGGTTTCCGACGACGGCAGTTCCATTGTTTTGTCCTTAAAGTATCCGGACGGCGACGCGTCGCAGGTGGTGCAGCAGGATTACGTGATGACGGTGTCCGCTTCCTATGTGGAGGAGCACGACGCGATGGTTACCAACGTGATCGGTACGGCGGATGTGAATATCTCCGAGTACAGCAGCGAGCTTGCGGCTGAGATTGACGGGGAGTCCTATTATGTGATCGGTCAGCTCGCGGACGCGGATCCGATCACAGTGAAGGTGACGCGGAACGGGGAAGATCTGACCGCTGAAGAGATGGAGGCGGCAGACCTGAAAGTGGACGCGGGCGGCCTGGATTACACGGTAGAGAAGGATGCGGAGAATTCGCAGTTCCTTATCTATCTGAACGCGGATTCCTCTGACGCCGGCAGATATAAACTCAGTGTCACGGCCGTCTCCCAGGATGATTTCGGCAATGAGATCACGGCGGATGACAGTCTGAAGACGGAGCTTCAGAATTACCCGCGCTGGCTGCGCTGGCTGATCATTGCGGTGATCCTGGCGGCGATCATTGCGGTTATTCTGATCATCATGAACCAGAAGGTTCTGCCGAAGAAGATCCGGGTGGTGGAGACGACATTTTCCGTCGGCGGTAAGAAGGTAGACGATGATGCTTATGTGGTGGACTATGTGGGCGGGAAAAAGAAAAGCCGTATGGTGATCAAGTCGCCTGATTTTAACGGAAAAAACTGCTCCATGTCCCTTCAGCTGGAGGCGGTGGACCCGCGCAGGACAAAGAGCAGCTCCAGGAGGATCCGGGTGACCGGCATTCCGATAGTTTACCCGCCGCAGTCGATCACCAGCTATGAACTGGGCAGCTCCGCCTCCTTTAAGAGGAGCAGGCGGACGAACGAGTTTGTCCGGGCGGACGGAGGCGACGAGGAGGGCGCGCCTTTTTCCGCAGAGATCAGCAGCGGATGGGATTGCATGATCACCGGCACGGTGATGACGCCTTCCGGAAGCAGCGGCGTGAAGAAATCAAAAATGAAGTTTATCGCCAGGATAGAGTATCGATAGGAAAAGGATATTGAATGGGGAACAATGTTTCCCTGTAAGATAAATAAGTAAATAAATTAAGCTGAATACAGGAGGAGGAAGTATGAAGAAAGAAAACATCAAACCCAATGAAGTCGGCGCACCCACGATTTTTATCGGCGTCGGAGGAACCGGATCCGAGATCGTGAAACGCGTGGCGGAGATGTGTCACCCGAAGGAGAAGGAGAACATCAATTTTGTCTGCCTGGATACGAATGTGAACGACCTGCTTTCCGTGCAGAAAAGCAAGGCGCATATCTACTATGTTCAGACATCGAACACGCAGACCGTCGGCGATTATCTGGATTATGATGTGGATGCCAGAAGGAACTGGTTCCCGAAAAATTCGGTCATGTATGACAAGACGGTCTCCGAGGGAGCCGGCCAGGTGCGGGCAATCTCCAGGCTGGCATTCAATGCCACTGTCAAAACCGGGCAGATCAATCCTCTGTATGAAGCGATCGATGATCTTTTCCGCAAGAACGGACAGGATATGAAGCAGGCGCTGCGTGTCGTGATCGCGTCCACGGCTTCCGGCGGAACCGGATCCGGTATTATTCTTCCGCTCAGCATGTTTGTACGTGATTATGTGAAGAATAAATATCCGAATACGTCCCTGATCGTCCGCTCGCTGATCATGCTGCCGGAGACACTGGACAGCGTGATCAGTTCCACACAGGAGAGGGAGAGCCAGAGAAGGAACGCCTACGCGACCATTAAGGAGATCAACGCCTTTATGATGAAGGGCTCCGGTTTCTTTGAAATTGATGAGGATCTGAAGAGATACGGCGATCTGCATATGGATTATACCATGCCCGGCGGAGGGACCAAATCACTGGCGCTGCTTCCCATGGATTTCTGTTTCCTGATGGATGGGCAGGACGCCGAGGATTCGACCATGATCAGCCTGACCCAGTACAAGAAGCAGGCGGCGCAGGCGCTGTATGAGCAGAATATCGGCCCCATGCAGAGAAAGGCATTTTCCGTGGAGGATAATATCATCAAGGAAATGTCCAATCCCGGGAATGTGGGCCGGAACCGTTTCGGCGGGATTGGTTCCAGCGTGCTCCGTTATCCCTATGAGGAGCTGGCGGACTATGTGGCTTACGGCTGGGCGCTGGATAATATCGGCGGAGAGCAGGATGCGGGCAAGTGGGGCCGTTATGACAAAGCCTATGAGGTGAAGATTGCCGAGGCGAGAAAGAAAGGTCTCCCGGCTTCCGAGTCTCCGAAACTGAGCGAGGTGTATGTGGACGTTCTGGACGCCGCTTCGGATCCTTTTTCCAAGGACATTCGTTCAAAGTTCCTGACCGATGCCGCGGAGAAGGTGGACTCCTTCTTTGAGGAACTGCAGACTCATATGCATGAGAGGGTATCGGAAAATGCGATGATCGAGACTGCCGCGGCTGCCGCAAACGCGCTGAAGGCTCCTATCGATTATAAGGCGGACGGACATAAAAAGGGCAAGGCCAGGGAGAATCTCGCAAAGCTGCAGAATTATGAAAGTATGGTGAGACTCTGCGCGCCGAGGAGCGCTGAGAGTGAGGCTGACGCGATCTTTGACAACGAGACAAAGACCATCAACGAAAAACGGCCGTACACGATCGAGGCTCTTTTAAAGAATACCTATGACGAGATTGCGCATCCGGTAGCTGCCAGATATGTGCTTTATCTGGCAAGGGATGAGTTTGAAAAACGTGTGGAGGATGCGCAGGAGGATCTGAATATCTGCGGGAAACGTCTGGCAGACTACTCGCCGGAGGCAAATGACCAAGGCAAGTTCGACGCGAAGTTTACGCGCAAGAAAAAGGAATCGAATATTGAGGAGCTCTGCGATGCGGAGAAAAACGGGGATGAGAAGCCGAACCTGCTGGAGAAATTCGGCGGATATGACAAGATTTATTCCAGACTGAATGAGCATTTCCCCGCGTACTTCAAGCTGATCAAACAGTATTGCGAGCTGACCGCGGAACTGGCAGCCTACAAGAAGGGATACAGCTTCCTGGCAGAAGTCTGCGAGATGTATGAGAGGTTCTTTGCCAGTTTTAAGGATAAGGTGTCCGCACTCGTCCGAAGGAGAGATGATCTGGTGGATGAGGTGAAGTTCATCAAGGGGGATTCGGTTCTTAATATTTGTTCCGATCAGGCGGTCATGGATGAACTCTGCCGCGCTACCTCCAGGCAGAGCGCGGACGGCGCAATGCTGGATGATGAACTGAACGGTGCAATCTATGACGCGGTGAAAGCCAATGTCGCATTTGAGCGGGAGATCCGTTATGCCGATGTTGTCGAAGAGGATAAGAGAATCGATATTTTTGACGATATTGTTCTTGGATACTTTAAAAAGAGCGTTCGTGAACAGTGCACGAATCTCGATGTCAATATTGTGGAGGCCATGGCGCTGGAGCACAGGCTTCAGGCCCGTCTCAGGATCCGGGAAGAGCAGGGAGAGGATAAACAGGTCGTCGACCATGTTTCGAGCGAGGACAGCCTGCGCCATATAAAGAGCCTTCTGGCGACCGGTGAGCATCTTGCGGCTCCGGGTATCCAGCGAATCCGCAACGAGGAGCCCAGAGAGGTAAAATGCGTGGCATACAACCGCAGTCTGGACGCGATGCGCAACTATCGCATGAGCGAGATGTTTGGAAAGGGTGTTGGCGCGGAGGGCTGCGATACGATCAGCAAATATGAGATGCATTTCTTTATTGCCATGTATAACCTGACTCCGGATAAGCTCAATAAGTTTGCTTCTCCGGCCGTGACGGAGACCCGCATGAAGAATGCCGGCCTGTACCACAACGCGTACATGTCTTACGCGAAGTATCTGGGACCGGATTCCACGAAGAATATGATGATTTCCACACACATCGACAAGAGATGGGATTCCATCGCCTTTATGCCGGAGATGGATTTCGGTTTTATGAAGGATCAGATGATGAGGATTCATCAGTCCCTGATCTACGCGCTGCTCTACGGCTCTATCCGTCTGCGGAATCTGTCCAGCGCAGCAGGCGGCAAGGAGGTCTTCCGCTATGAGAATTCCGAAGAGCGCACGCAGGATCTGATCGTCTCCAACGGAACGCTCTGCGATGAGTTTTATGAAATACTTGACGCACTGTACATAGACGCCTCCGTAGTGGAGGATATCGGAGTGATCTGCAGAAATAAAAAAGCAAGGGATCAGGTCCGCAATTCCAATTACGAGTCCACGCTGTTTGCGCTCGCCGTAAAGGATTTCAAACCGAAAACCTTCCATGACGGAGAGTGCGGCAGTCCGGGCAGTCTGTTTGAGATTCCGCTGATGTATTATAACACGCTTCCCAACAGCCGCCGCTTTACCGGCGAGATCTCCGGCCTGGTGGAGGCGGTGATCCGGACGTTCGAGGATGAACTGAACAGCACGGAGAGCGGCGACGACGCGCCGTTCCTGCTTTGCGATATTCTTCGGGAACAGTTTGAACTGCTGATGAAGAATTATGAGAAATATGAGAGGCTGAACAAGGGAAAGGCGGCGTCCGATAATATGGTCATCGACACGATCTTCCGCAAGGTGCGTCACGTGATCGGAGAGACGCCGGAGCCGGATGATTATAATAATCTGCTGGACGAAATGAAAGCACTGATTAAATAACCGGGTGAATCATGTACTCCGGAAGGGGCTTTTGTGCCTGATTCTGAGAGTACATCTTAGCGGAATGGAGGTGTGCAGTTGTATACTGTCATTATTGCAGAACAGGAACATATTGACAATATCCGTGAATATCGTCTGTTTTTAGAGCCATTCATGAAGAAAACCCGGTTTGCTTTCTGCCCGTGGAAGCCGGAGGAGAGAGATTCCCTGAAGGAGTCCGTTCCGGATCTGGAGCGCGTGGTTGCGCAGAAGGAAGAATGGAGAGCGATCATCCTATGTGATGAGAGAGGACTGAAGAAAAAGAATCCGTTTAATATTGTGGAGTATCAGACGCCCGAGTGGGACGAAAACGGCGGTGAGTCCATGGAGGATTTTTACGCCGGAAGGCTTGAGATGCGCAAGGAGGCCTACAGGCAGGCGTCACAGGAGCCGCTGGTAAGACTGGCGACAAGACTCTGCGAGGATCCGGTCGTGAGAAAACGGGGAGAGGGCGACGAGGACGCTTCCTCCGTGGAAATGCGGCGGGAGGTCGAGGCGGACATCCGGCGGAATAACGAAAAGCTTGATGCGGCCCCCGCCGGCCGTGCCGCTGCAAAACCCGGGAAAAAGGCACTGATCCGCGGATCCTTCAGCTACAGGGAAACGGTAGATTATCTCGAATTCAGGGAATATCGGGAATGCGCGCTTTATAAGCAGCAGCTTCGGGATGAGATTCGCGGAGAAGAGCCCCTTTCCCATGCGCTTCCCCGGGAGGTCGTTTGCATCGCGAAGCGCCATCACGATGATATGGATTACGCGCTTCGCTGTGTCTGGACGGAGCATGATGAGAGGGAGTACAGCAGGTTTTACGACTGGAATCTGTATTATGACAAGATGCGGTATCTGGTCTTTGATGTGGATGACAGAAAAAAACAGAATTACAAAAGCGATTACATACGTTTTCTGCTCGGCGTGGTTCTGCTTGCGGGCAACCCGACGCCGGGCGGCTGTATGCAGCCGAATCGGGTGTATGAGCTGTGCTGTGAGGCTGACGAGGATCATATGGCGGAGCTGCTCGGAAAATACAATGCCAAACTGGCGGCGACAAAGTCGGAGATTCAGGTAAAGATCAGCGATATACGTTCCAGGCAGATCCGGAGGCTTACGGATGACGAAGCGGAGCAGATCTTCTGCGCCAATATCGCCATACCGATCAGCCTGAGAGATCGGTTTGACCCCGAATCCCTGTATTGCCGGGAGAAATTCGGCCTGGCTTTTGACTGCCCCGTGGATGATGAGGAAACGGTATGGATGGGCAGTTATCTTAAAAACCGAAAAACCATGAAAAAGCTGGTGAAGCAGCCGGCGAGGGCGATCATGAAGGCGACGGATGACTTTCGAAAGATGAACGTTCTGACGGAGGACAGAGCCGCTGCCCTGAATGAGTTCCAGGTAGAGGATGTAAAAGAACACATCGACCAGGAGGAGCGGGAAATGGTGGAGACCTATACCGCGGATCTCTATGATGTCCGTCGCTATTATAAGCGGATGGAGGAGAAACAGCGGAGCGTCCATGATGTCCTGGAGCGCCGTATGCGCAAAAAGATTACCATTTTATGGGGCGTACTCTGTCTGGCACTTGCTTTTGTCGGGATGATTCCGGTCTTTCTGACAAACCGGACGGGAGAGGGATATGACCTGCCGCTTCCGCCGTCATTCCTGCTGGTGATCATCGGACTGGCGACTCTTGCTGCCGCGGGTATGATCTGCCTTTTCGTGCTTCGGGGACAGCTTGTGAGCAGAGTAAAGGAATATAACACCACCATGTGGTCCATTCTCGGACAGATTGAGAATGACGTGAAACAGCATTCCGTCTATCTGGGACACGCCTGCAATATGATGCGGGGGATTTCCGTGCTCTCTTATTTTGAAAAGCATAAGAACGGAGATGCCCATGAGATCAGAATACTGAAAAAACATGTGGCGGATATGGATGAGCAGCAGGCGATGGTCCGGGATCTGTTCGGGAGATTTCTGAACCGGGACGAGGAGGATCTGCCTGTTTACAGGGAGACGCCGTACGATTATAATTTCAGTCTTGCAAAGGACTTCTCCTATCCGCTGCCGAAGGCGCCGGAGATGCAGACGCGGATCGAGTTCCTGGAGCGGGGCAATGAGATTGAGATTCCCTACGGGATCGTAAGGAGTCTGGAACTGAGAAGGGAGGAGCTGTATGACTGAAGTGATGAGTGATGTGCTCCAGGGCATGAGGACATTTCTTCCCGTATGTATCGTTTTTATCGTGGTCTGTCTTCTGGCGATGAAGATCAATCTGAAAAAAGAATATCGAAGCCGGCAGATTCTGATGCCGGTGATCGCGCTGGCCTATGGGATTGCTGTCGCAGTGATTATTGTCGTCAGCGGGAACGCGGTGCTGTCCCTGATGAACAGGTTCCTGGAACTGCTGCGGACGCTGCATCTGAGTCCCGGAACGCTGGAGGCTTTTCTGCTGAACGCCGCGAACGGGATGGAAAATGCCATGCTGGCCGGCCTGCTGACAAAACTGGCCGCTATCATTGACAGATTGATAGATTTCATCCGGAACCTGAATCCGCTGGTGCTTTTGTACTGGGTGGAGAATTTCGGCTTCCTCGGACTTTTCATGCTCCTGAAGGGGATTCTCATCCGGGTTATGAAGAAGGTGATGAGCGAGAGCCGTCCCGTGATCGAGATGCTCCAGTCGCCTTTCTATGTCAGATATGAGGACTCGAATCTGAGTTATCTTCGCAAAAACTGCTGTCAGGCAAGGACCTTTTTAAAGGTACTTCATTTCACCGCTGTTTTCGGGTTGTCCCTGCTGGCGCTTTTGTCGTGCGGGCTCTGCCGCGCGGATGTGCTGCAGCAGCCGTTGTCGCCCGTCGTCGCCATCATTCTGATCGGCGAGGTTGCTTATATTCTGGGTGGCCGTACGAAACAGGAGGCCGGGGAGGATCTGGAGGGCGAGGACGAGAGAGCCCGTCATCAGGTCAGCTATTTCCTGATGAAGGAGGTGCTTCGAAAGCTTTTCCCGGATAAGCTTGGCGCGGAGAGCACCACGGTCAACAACGGGCTGGTCAATTTCAGGACCAACCGTGAGGTGCTCGGCGAACTGGAGGATGATGATTCGGCCATGATCGAGATCTACGGCCATTTTCTCGCCCACAGGCATGCCATGGGGATGAAGCTGGATCACAAATATGTGAGCGCCGGGAAGGAGATGCTGGAGGGGAAGAGCATTCTTTTTAACAATCCGTTTTACTATGACCTGATCCCGTATCTTTCTTATCCGATGAACCGTACGCTGCTGAAGCATAAAAAGGTTCTGATTGTTCTGGGACGCCACGGCAATGAAAAAGAGATAGAGGCGTGGTGCCGGGAGGGCCTGAACACGGTGAATAATACGCCGACGCTGTGGCGGGTCGGTGTGATGGACAGAGAATATCTGAACGACGATGAGCGACCGGACGTCGGGATCCTGACCCGGTCGATGGTACATGATATCCGGCTGCATGAAGCCAACGCGGAATTTCTGGCGGAGGTGGGGATGATGATCCTGATCGAGCCGTCACGCCTGCTGGCGACGGCGCAGATCGGGCTGAATTCCCTGGTTCGCTGCTGCAGTACCGGTGACCGAAAGCCGGTATTCTGCTCTATTGACAAGAACTGTGACGGGCTGTTGGATGC
This sequence comes from Clostridiales bacterium, assembly GCA_021202015.1. Lineage (GTDB taxonomy): Bacteria > Bacillota > Clostridia > Lachnospirales > Lachnospiraceae > Eubacterium_I. The sequence goes on from JAJQDV010000042.1 coordinate 107,114, forward strand.
CCTTTCCCATGTCCTGATGGTGAGTCTGACGGAGGTTTCCGCGACTGATCACCATCAGGGGATATCTTCCTATATGTGCTGGGACGCGGACAGCGATCATCTGCAGCATCGGATGCTTCCGAACCTGTCGAGATATCTCGGCTTCGGCACGGAACTGTCTGTTTCTGCATTGAAAAATCAGATCAGCGAGACGTTCTGGTACGGCGGAGAGGCTTTCCCGGTGACAGATGTGGGATGGATCGCGGGGCAGTATTATTATGACCTCCTGGAGTACGCGTCGCTTCCCACCGAGCAGGAGACGCTGAAGGCGAAGTTCCATGTAAGTCCGGAAATGTGGGGCGCCAGGAAGCAGGAGATTCAGTATATGACGGTCGAGGACGAGTCCTTCAATGTCTTCGAGATGAAGCGGGATTTTTCCACGCGCACCACGCGGGAGGGATTTATCAACATCCTTTCTCCGGAATATCTGATGAAGGACTATATGACCGCGAATAACAGTATCTTCAGCGCGGATCCGAAAGCGATCCCCTATGTCGTCGCGGATTACGCGCACACGGCGCGCAATGTGGTGCTCCGTCTGTGCCTGCGCATGGCGGTGGGGATGGTCTGGGAATCAGAGCTTCGGCAGGAGCTTCAGCTGATCGACGCGCCGGTGATCGATCTTTCGGCGAGCCTGTGGCACGAGATCCGCAGAACCCGGGCGTTCGGAAGCGGATGTGAAGGAGATCTGCTGACCTGTACGGATCAGGGGATTGAGTACATTTTCAGTGAGAGCGTCATACGGACGAAGAGAAAATACAATATACATACCGGAAAAATGGAATCCTGTTTTTATCTGGAGGATCCGGTGTTCATCCGCCTGTATGTGGACACGCTGAAAAATGTAGAGTACGTGGCGGAGGATGAGCAGGGAGAGGATCAGTATCTCGGCAGCGAGGTTCTGGGTCAGATCTATCAGCGGCATCTGCCGGGGCAGTTCTTTACCATTGCCGGAAAGTATTATGAGATGCTCCGCGTCAATACGGCCGGAAAGGTGATCCTGCGGCGTGCCGCCGATCATATCACGGGACGCGAGTGTTACCGTCAGATCCGCATGTATCATCTGGAAAATGTCAGAGAATCACAGCAGATGGGTGATGTGCGAAAGAGGGACGGTCTCCAGATCATAATCTGCTATGCGGATATCGCCGTAGAGACGCCGGCTTACTGGAAAATGGACCGGTACAATGATTTCCGGACGGCCAGACGTGTGGATGTCAACGGTATCCCGGAGAGGATTTACTATAATAAACGGCTTCTGAAGATCGGTTTTGAAAACGGCACGCATCCGGTGACGCCGGAGATCTGCCGCACGCTGACCGTGCTGATGAATGAAATCTTCGTGACACTGTTCGCGGAAAACCAGGGTTTTATAGCCGCGATTATGCCCGGAGAGCAGGAGATTCCCATTACCTGTCAGGTGGAGGGCTGTCCGGAGGAGAACTGTATCTATATCATTGAGGACAGTCAGCTGGATATCGGCCTTCTGGAGGCGGCGCAGAGGAATCTGGATCGGATATTCTCGATTCTCTGTGATTATCTGGACTGGGAGCTTGAAGCCGTGAAGAACAGCGAGAACCCTCCGGCAGAGCCGGAAAGAACCGTGACGGAACTCCCGGAGCCCTCCGACGAGGAGCCTGCGGGTAAAAAGAAAAGAGGCCCGTTCGGCAGGCGGAGAGGCCGGTCCGGAAGACGGAAAAACAGAAAAAAGAAAGACGGTCAAAAAGGCGGGAGGACGCCGGAGACCGAAGAAACTGCGGGAACCGCGGAGACGGTGGAACCGGCAGAACCGGCGGAAACCCCGGAGGCAGAGGAGCCTGCAGAGCTGACGGGAGCCGGGGAGGCGGCTGAGGCCACGGGAACCACTGAAACCGAGGAGACGGCTGCGGGAACCGATGAGGCGGCCGAGACTGCGGGATTGGCAGAAGCTGAAGAGACAGAGGAGACTACGGGGACGGCAGAGGAAGCCGGGTCAGAGACAGCTGCGGATATAGAGAAGACAGCCGCAGAGAGTACGGAGGAAACTGCCGGAAAAGAATCCGTATCAGGAGAAAACGCGGAGAATGATGCGGAGGATAACACCGTGATTCAGATGTCCTTCAGTTTTTCCGGGTCGGAGATTCGTCTGTCGGCGGACTCTCCCGAGACAGGATCCGGCACAGAGGATGGACAGAATTCTGCGGGTTCGACTGACGGAGGGACAGGATCCGCAGAGACTGCGGAGGCAGGAACGGGGGTGGCGGATCATGCCGTGACAGAACCGGAATCTGGTTCTGCGGATGGCGCCGGAACAGAGCCCGGGGATGACAAAGGTACGGACTTTGAGTTCGAGGGCGAACAGGCGACGGTAGTGAAGCTGCTCTCGCTGATCCCGCAGAGAAAGCCTTATCATGAGAGACGGTATCTCCTCTATGGTGGAGAGCAGATGCCGGAAGGGATTTTGCCGTCGGAGACGCTGGAGTTCCTGATCGCGCATGGATATGGAAGCAGTGAACTGAAGCAGGCGCGGGAGGGCAAGATCCTCTCCAGACTGATGGAGGAGGGCTTCGAGCCGAACCTGGAGGGCAGGCATTACTGTGATTTCTGCGGCGCGGCGCTGACCGGCACGGAGTACGAGGTGCTGCAGGACGGCAGGGAACGCTGTATGGCATGCGGCCGAACGGCGATCAAGACAGAGGCAGAGTTTGTGGAACTGTATAAAACAGTGAAAAACTCCATGCAGTCCTATTACGGAATCAGGCTGAACGTGCCTGTGAAGGTGCGGATGGTCAACTCAAAGAGGCTTCACCGTGCTCTTGGAAGGACGTTTGTACCTACCGGGAACGCGGACGGAAGAGTCCTGGGCGTTGCGATTTCCTCCAGAGACGGATATTCCCTGCTGGTAGAGAACGGCTCGCCGCGGATCAGCTCGGCCATGACGATGGCACATGAGCTGACGCACATCTGGCAGTATCTGAACTGGGACAGAAAAGAGATCCTGAATAAATACGGCCGCAATAATGAGCTGCTGATCTATGAGGGTATGGCTAAGTGGTCGGAGATCCAGTATGCGTACCTGATCGGTGAGATGGCTTCGGCCAGGCGGGAGGAGATCATCACCCGCCATCGCGAAGATGAGTATGGACAGGGATTCCTGGTCTATGAAAGCCGGTATCCTCTGTCTGAGGATACCACGCTGGAGGGAGAGACACCGTTTATGAATAATCCGCCGTTGTAGATTAAAATTAATAAAAATTTACCGGGGTCAGACCCCGGTAAATTTTTGCCCTCTCGTCCCCCCTCCGCACAGTCGCGATGAGATATGATATAACCATATTGCAGCGGGAAACGATGACAAACGCAGAAGGAGGTTATGTATATGGATGTTCAGATCAAAAGCAGTAACGGTATCACCCTTGTTCCGGTAGAAACACGCCTGATGGCGGACCGGAATATATTTATCGAGGGGGAGATCAGTTCGGAGAGCGCCTGTGAGTTTGTGAAGAAGGTCATGTACTTAAACGGTGAAAATGCCGAAAAACCGATCAACGTGCTGATCAATTCCAACGGCGGTGAGATCAACGCGGGCATGCTCATGTACGACGTCATCCAGGCCAGCAAAGCGCCGATCCGGATGTTCTGCGTGGGACATGCCTACAGCATGGGCGCGGTGCTTTTCGCCTGCGGGAACCATGGGCGTTATATGCTGCCCCACGGGGAGCTCATGATTCATGAGCCGCTTCTCGGGAACCGGGTGGGAGGGAATTCCTCATCCATTAAATCGATTTCCGACAGCCTTCTGGAGTCGAAGCGGAAGATGAATCAGATTCTTGCCAGGCATACGGGGAAAACCGAGGAGGAGGTAGAGGAGGCCACCGGTTACGATCATTATCTGACGCCGGAGGAAAGCGTGGAATTCGGGCTTTGTGATGAGATTGTGTCGTTTGAAAAAATCATGGAGGGATGAGAAGGAATCAAAAAGAAGAACTGCGCCTGCAGTGTGAAACAGTTGTATCTGTGTATCCGGCAAATCGGGAATTCTGACGAATGAAGGAGGACAAGGCTATGACGAAAGACAGAGTGATCTTAGGTGAAGGTTGTATCTACAGTGCGGATTCCTCAGAAACCGGGCTGAATAACAATGTGCTGGTCTGCGGCAGCAGCGGCTGCGGCAAGACCATGTCCGTCTCGGAGCCCAGACTTCTGGAAACCCGCGAATCCAGCGTGATCGCTACGGTGACTAAGCGGCGTATCGTTAACAAATACAAAGAACTGTTTCTTCAGCGGGGATATGATGTTCAGGATCTGGATTTTGTCAATCCTGAGAGAGGGAATATTGGATATGATCCGCTTCGATTTGTCAGGAATTGCCAGGATATCACCTTTCTGGCAGAGTCCATCGTGAAGGCCAATCCCAGAAAGGACAATTCCACCGCGGATCCCTACTGGGATGAGGCGGCCGTGTCCCTTCTGTCCGCGGAGATCGCTTATGTTCTGATGCCGGATGAGGACGCGACGTTTGCGGATGTCCTGGAAATGCATGACGGGATGGACTTCAAGGAAAGAAACAGCCGGATCGAGACTTCTTATGATTCCAGATTCGAGCGTCTGGAAAAAGAGGATCCGGGCAGCTTTGCGGTGTCCTGCTGGAAATCCTTCCACCTTCTGCCGATCAAGACGGCGAGCTGTGTTTTCGGTACGCTCAACACCACGATTGATACCATATTTGCTCCGCAGCTCCGGGAGATGATGGCGATGAAGAACAAAGTGGATTTCGAGAAGCTTGCATCCCGAAAAACCATTCTTTTTATCACATCCAGCCCAGTAAACCCGGCGTTGAACTGCTTTATCAATATGTTCTACGGCCATGTGTTCAAGCAGCTGTTCGAGTTCGCTGAAAACCGGCCGGACGGAACGCTTCCGCTTCCGGTTCATGTGCTCTGTGACGACTTTGCTACCGGCGGCCGGATTCTGAATTTTGCGGAGTATATCAGTATCTTTCGCGAAAAGAAGATTTCCGTCACGCCGCTGGTACAGTCGGAGTCGCAGCTGGAGTCCATGTACGGGCCGAGCGACACCACTACCATCATCAACAACTGCGATTCGTATCTCTACATGGGAGGGATGGATTTAATGACTGCCCGAAACATCAGCCAGAGGCTGAATGCCCCTCTGGATGAAGTCCTGTATATGCCTCTGGGACAGGAAGTCCTTTTTCGCAGAGGCCAGAGACCTGTCGTGACAGGAAGATATAATGTCAGGGAACATGATACTTACCGGAGGATCACCGAGACATACGAGAAGGAAGTGAGGGGAGGAACGGAAGAGCAGAGGGTCAGACCGCGGTAAATTTTTATAAAAAGTATTAAATTTTCATAAACTCAGCATCCGGAATTGTCCGGACCTGCGCAAAAGTTCCTGTCTCCCTGTAGCAATCGTTTCATAACTGTGTTATCATGAAATTGTCCTGGAGGAAACGAGTAGGAGGCGGCTTAGTCTCATACTCGCCGCGCGGGCTGCTTGCGGTTTTGCTGCAAAATTTTCCTGCGCAGCCCTGTACAATAAAACTGCCGTGCGCTGTTTACACGGCGCCGGCATTTACGAAAGTCGGTGAGAGAATGAGTGTGGATAAGGTGACATCCAGTCCCTATAACGGGAAAGACAGTTTTGTCTTTGTGAGTTACGCGCACAGGGACAGCGATAAGGTATTTGAGATCATCGCGCAGATGCAGGCGGATGGATACAGGGTCTGGTTTGATGAGGGGATCACGCCCGGAAAGGACTGGGACTGCATTCTTGCGGACAGGATTGAGCAGTGCAGCCTTTTTCTGGCCTTTCTGTCTGAAAACTACCTGAATTCCGGAAACTGTACGGATGAACTGTTTTTTGCGCGGGATATGGAAAAACCGCTGCTGCTTGCGTTTCTGGATTCCTCGGCTTTGTCGGGCGGCATGCGTATGCGTCTTGGAAGGACGCAGGCGATTTTTCGAAATAATTACGGAGATCTCGATGATTTTCTGAAAAAACTGTATCAGACGGAGGAGATGCAGGCATGCAGTCTGAGAAGAGAGGCTGATGATTTTGGAGAACGGGACGCAGCGGACAGCGAGGAGGAGTATCAGAAAGCGGTGCGCCTTCTGGATGGCGAAGCAGTCGGCGCGGAGGCGTTTCAGGCGGCGGCCTGTCTGAAACGGGCGGCGGCGCAGGGACATGTGCAGGCTCTGGCAATCCTCGGCGAGTGCTATCAGAAGGGCACGGGTGTGGAGCGTGATATGGAGAAAGCGGTCGAGTGTTTTGAGGAGTCCGCGGCTGCCGGATGTACCGCGGCGATGAACAGCCTGGCGCTCTGCTGTCTCTGGGGACTCGGCAGGAAGCAGGATCGGACGAGAGCAGTAGAATTATACCTTCAGGCGGCCGGAAACGGGGATGCCGCGGCGCAGAATAATCTGGGGCACTGTTACGAGAGCGGCACCGGCGTGGAGCCGGATGCCGCAAAAGCCGTAGAATGGTATGAAAAGGCGGCGGCGCAGGGCTATGCGGAGGCACAGAACAGCCTGGGTTTGTGTTATGAAAACGGCACGGGTGTGCCGAAGGATTTCGAGACGGCGATCGGGTATTATCGTAAGGCCGCGGCAGCGGGACATACGGGAGCGCAGAAAAATCTTGAGTTTTTAAAGGGGAGGGATATAGATGCTGTTTAAAGCAAATCGTCAGTTTGTAGACAGAGTGGAGCCGAGATCCATGCTGAAATCCGCTTTTGATTGTCTGATCCATGATGCGGATTACAGGAAGTTATATGTGTTTTACGGCGTGGGCGGTATCGGAAAGACGCGTTTTCTGGAGGAGATTTCCGCAAAAGGACAGGAGCCGGAATACCGGGATATGCCCATAAAGCTCGTACAGATCGGAATGGAGTCTTATGAACTGGGGAATGCTCTGTCAATTCTTCTGGCCTTTCGCCGTCAGATTGATCTCGAGATGGTGCTTTTTGACTATGCGCTGCTTCAGTATTACAGTAAGAGCGGACTCCCCGTCAGTGATCTTATGAATCGTTTTGATCAGAAATGCAGCGGCCTGGTCCGTCAGATTCTGGATATCTCCAACCAGACCTGCGGCGGCGTGGTCCCGCATCTGTCCATGCTGTATTTTGCAAGGGATCTTTTCCCGGAGATCGCGGAGTTGTTTGACGACAGGAGACTCCGGCAGGAGTTTGAACAGATGGAGGATATGACGGCGCGGGAGCTCTATCAGGCTCTCCCGGTCTGGTTTGCCCGGTATATCAACCAAGCGGAGAAAAAATACGTATTTATTTTTGACGACTATGAGACGATGCAGTCAAAGATTGAGAACCGAAAGAATTTTTCCGGCGGCAGCGATCTGGTGCGCAGACTGTTTTCTCATATGGACAATACGCTGTTTGTGATTTCTTCCAGAGAGAAAATATGGAATGCGGATGAAGAGCAGGACAATGTGGAACAGTATCTGATCGACCGCCTTTCCCCGGTCGATGCGGAATTGTTCCTGCGGTCGATCCCGATCACGGATGAAGGGCTGATCGAAGACATTATCGAAGTGGCGCAGGGATTGCCGCTTTACCTCGATCTGTGTGTGGAAATGTACGTGGACTGCAAAAACGGCGGCAGGAAAACGCTGGATTTTCAGAAGATCGACTCGCGTATTCTCGTAGAGCGATATCTGGGGCATTTGTCAGAGAATGAGATTATCGCCGTCAATTATATGCATCCGTTTGAACTGGTGGACCGGAATCTTATGAGGTTTCTGTTTGACACGGTTCACCTGACGGTGGATGATTATGTGCTTGATCATCTGTTGGAGAGGAGTGTTTTTGAGCAGGTCGGTGAGGGGCTGTATAAGCTGGACGCGACACTTCAGTCGCACGATATTGTGCACGGGGCGCTCTCCGCACAGGCAAAAAAGGAGACCGCGCAGGCGGTGCTTTTGTATCTGAGACAGCTGATGGCGCGCAGAGAGTTTGACGGTTTCCGGAGGATTTTCGGCGACGCGTGCAGGCTGATCCATGAGAATGCGATCATTCTGACCGGCGAAGACAAGGATGCGCTGGTCGACGCGGTTCATTTTATGGTCGATCTCGGATTCTGGGACTATCTGGAGGAGGTGGCGGAGCGCTATCTTGCAGACGGGTATTACGCTCCTCTGTACCGCTATGCGAGGTGCCAGATCCTGAAACGGCACGGCAATCTGGAGGAAGCGCTGGCACTTTGTCCTGACATGCTGGACGAGGCGGACTGGTTTGAGAATAATGAATACTGCTGCAACCTGCTGGAGGTGCAGATCCGGCATCTGCTGGGGGATTATGAGTACGCGATCGGAGAGTACCGCAATATTATGGATGACATGGAGCTTTTTAATCTTCAGGACAAAGATGCCCGTACCTATACCTTTTGCGGTTTAAAATACGCCGATCAGCTGCTTTTGCGCGGAGAGTTTTCAACGGCTATGAAGTATCTGGATTCGGTTGATGTGAAAAAATGCGACTCTCCGGACGCGGAGACGGAATGTCTCCGGATCAAGGGACATATATACAAGTTTAATTTTGATGAGCGGAGAGCCAAAAAGATATACGCGCACGCGCTGAAAAAATGCTCGTTTGACTGTAAATCCCGGGGATCGCTGCTGAATAATATGGCGGAGATCACCTGTGTGCACGCGCCGGAAGAGGCGCTCCGTTACGGGGAGGAGTCACTAAAGCTCAACGGAGGCATCGGCGCGCGGATTGAGTGCGGAAAAACACACTGCGCCATGGCGATTGCACATGCGTTTGCCGGAGATTTTGAAGCTGCCGCCGCGTCCCTGAAACAGGCGGAGGAGACGCAGAGGGAGGCGGGCTATAAGTCCGGCCTGCTCTTCGCGGAGTTTGCCCGGCTGATCGTACTTCAGAGGCAAAAAAAGGGCGCGGAAGCGACAGATCCCTGTTTGCGGAGGATCCGGGATCTGAGCGGGGAGATCGGTGTATATGAGTTTCTTGAGGATATCGCGGAGGTACTCAGCGGGAAGAAAGAGACGGTTTCGGAAAACTATGAATGGCAAAGCGCGGAAAGCCTGATGAAAGCATGCGGAGATATGGCAGGGATTGACGAAGCGTAATGACCGGTTCGAAAAGTATGGGGAATGTTGCTTTTCGTGTTCTGAACAGATACAGGAGGGAGACGGATTTCGGGTGGAATATGAGTGTGCCGGGATCCGCTGTGAGTCTGAACAGATATAAAAAGAGGAGGAGTTTTTCGAATGAAGATCGGTATCATCGGGTGTGGAAATATTGCACCGTACTGGGTGAAGGCGGCGCGGACGCTGTCGATTGACATTGCTGCAGTGTGTGACAGAAATGAGAAGGCACTGAAAAATTATAAGGAGTACCAGGGTTTTACAGATGTAGACGAGATGCTTGCTGGCGGCTTTCCTATGGACGCGGTGGTCATTGCGACGAATCCTTCCTCCCATGCGGATGTCGCGTACCGCACAATGGCGGCGGGGCTCCCGACGATTATAGAAAAGCCTCTGGCGGAAAAGCGGGAAGACGTCACCGGGCTGGCTGATTTTTCCCGGAACCGTAATGTATTCCTCGGAGCCGCCTTTCACGCGGCGCGGGCGCCGGAGGTTCTCTGGTTTCGGGAACACCGGGATGAGCTGGAGAAAGGGCTTTCCGTTTTGCGCGGGTTTGAGTGTACCTTCCTGGATCCGAACGCGTCGGAGGACGGTATCGCAGTGCGGGCGCGGGGGCTTCACGGTTCATACCTGGACAGCGGCGTGAATGCCCTGAGTGTTCTGGAGGGGCTGTTCGGAATTCGTCGCTTTCGCTGCCTGAATTTTTCCCCGTCGCTTTTAGAGAGCACGACAGTCGCTTCCAATACCGTATATACGAACGGAAACATCTGTGGGAATATCATTACCGACTGGACGCAGGATCGGAATTACAAATGCACACGGCTGTATTATGAAAAAGGCGTGATTGTTCTGAATCACTCGGAGAGAGAACTGTCGGTCGTCACGGCGGACAGCAGAAAGACGATTCCGCTGGCAGATCCCGCGCGGACGCGGATGGAGGAACAGTATGTCCTGGTGTTGTCTGAAATGAGAGAAAGACTGCGGACGGGACAGAGTAATCTCAAAGAAGCGTTGGACATTCACGCGGTTTTGTTTGACAGTGACCTGAGTTAATGGTGTTAATGGGGTCAGACCGTGCGTCCAGCTAAGGTCGCAACATTTAGCGGGTGGAAA